>JAPPED010000016.1 GCA_028824295.1 Rhodospirillales bacterium
CGAGCGTCACCATCAAGTCCCACCACAACGTCGGCGGCCTGCCGGAGCGCATGCAGATGCAGGTGGTCGAGCCCCTTCGCGAGCTGTTCAAGGACGAGGTCCGGGAACTGGGCCGGGAACTCGGCCTGCCTGAAAGCCTGGTGGGTCGCCATCCGTTTCCGGGACCGGGCCTCGCGATCCGGATTCCCGGCCCGGTCAGCCGGGAGAAGATCTCGTTGCTCCGGGAAGCCGACCGGATCTATCTGGATGCGATCCGCAAGGCCGGCCTCTACGACGACATCTGGCAGGCGTTCACCGTCCTGCTGCCGGTTCGGAGCGTTGGCGTGATGGGCGACCGGCGCTCGTACGACTATGCCCTGGCGCTGCGGGCGGTGACGTCGGTGGACGGCATGACGGCCGGCGTCTATCCGTTCTCGGCGGACTTTCTCGCAGACGTGGCGACCACGATCGTCAACCGGCTTCCGGGCATCAACCGGGTGCTGTACGACGTCACGTCAAAGCCGCCCGGCACGATCGAGTGGGAGTGAGGCAGCGGGCGCCAGCGCCCGGTAGAACCGCAACATCATGTCCCGGACCGCTATCCGGATCCCGGGTTCCTGGCTCTCGCGAGGGCCGCCGACCAGCAGGAGCCTGATCCGGTGACGCCGGCAAAAACGGATTGCCGCGGTCACGGCGCGCGAAGAGCGCGGATCGAGCACGAGCCGGGGGCGTGACGCGCCGGCCGTCCGGGGCAGCACGACGCTGCCTCCCCGCAGACGATGTCCGGCAAGGATCAGGACACCGTCGGCCAGCCGCAGGTTCCGGCGCGTCCGCTGGATGGGACGGCGCATGGGCGTTGGCGTCAACGGCCAGCGTCGGCTGAGCGGCCCGGCTTCGGTCCAGCGGCCACCGGGACACCAGCCGGTAATCGGAATGCCGCAGGCGCGGGCGGCCTCCAGGGCGCCCTGGTCGGCGCCGGTCTGCCCTCCCGACACCAGGACCATCGCACGCCGGGAGCCCGTGCCCGGCCGCGAGCGGAGGAACGCCCTCGGTTGCCGTGGACGGGGCGGCGGAGCCGGACGGCGCGTCAAGGGTCGGAGGGCGTGGTCACATGCCTGGCGAGATTGCGACGCAGGTCGTCGGGGATCGGGGTCGAGCGCATCGTGTCCTGATCCGCGTGCACCCAGACGACGCGGCCACGGGACAGGATGTCGTCGCCGTCGGCCGGATGCAGGGTCGTGGTAAACGTGACGCTGGAGGTTCCCAGCCGGGCGATCGCGACCGCGACGTCCAGCTCGTCGTCAAGCCGTACCGGCCGGGCGAAATCGATTTCCGCGTGGACGACGTTGAAGTCGAGACCCGACGCGCGTGCGTAGTCGAACAAGTCGAACGGCAGCGAACGAAGGAACTCGGTGATGGCGTTGTCGTAGTAGGTCAGATGCTGCGCAAAATACACCAGAGCCTGAGCGTCAACTTCGTTGTAACGGACCCGCATGCGCCAGCGGAACGGCTTCGACACGCGGTTGGGTCAGCCCTGCCGCACGCGTCGGGTGCGCGCCTCGAGCCAGGTGAGCAGCAGCGGCAGACTGGCCGAATGCTTGAGGAATCTTCCCCGCTGAAAGACCTGCCACTCGGGCACCCGGCTGCCCTGGTTGCCGCGCACCAACTGGTATTCCGGCGCTTCGCGGGCGTACCGGTAGACGCAGAACACCGCCAGCGTGTCCGAATGGTCGATCGAGTAGTCGTGCCAGAAACCGGCCTTCAGCATGCGCGAGAAGAGCCCGACCAGCTGGCTGATTTCACCGTCCCGGAAGACGTTTTTCGGGCTTGATGCCCGCCGGCCCGGTCGTGAAACGACCCGGGCCGCCAATACACTGGGCGTCGTTTGTGCCTGCCCTTCCATAGTCCAGCAGTATGGTTGCGCCAGCAACTCAATGCAACCGATCCAGCGCCGGCGCCGCCGGATCGGCCGGTGCTTTCCGGACTTGCGAAGTCGGCGCCAATGGAGTTGAGTCCCCCTAGGCGCTGCGCGCGGGTGTGGCGGAATTGGTAGACGCGCCGGATTCAAAATCCGGTTCTGGCAACAGAGTGTCGGTTCGAGTCCGACCACCCGCACCAGGAACTGGCCGAGCATGGCAATGGCGCCCCGCCGCTCAGCGTGTCATGCTGATCAGCGGGCCCGCCTCGGACTTGCGCATGGCACCGAAGGCGCCTTCGACGACGTGTCCCTTGCGGTCGTACTTGAACGTGCCCGCCACGGCCTCGCCCCTGAGCCCGAAGAACGCTCCGATGACGGTGACGTGGGGCAGAAACTCGGCAAAGTGGCTGTACCTGGCGACGGCGAGGTGCTGGAACGAATCGCCGGCTATCGCCTGCCAGCTGCCGTCCGCGAGTTCCTTTGCCAGGCCCCACAGCCGAACGTTGACGGTGTAGGCGTTGGCGCCGTCGGCAATGAATTCAACGGTGACGTTCCCGCGGACCCGGGCGTCCCGGTCGCGCTGAAGTTGGTCGCCCACGCGGCTCACGCCGCCGGAGGTGGAGGCCCACACGAAACCGTCGTAGATCACGTTGACGCCGTCACGATCAGGCGGAATTTCCGAGCGGAGCGCCCGCCGCCCGAAGCCGAGCACATGGAATTCTCCGTCCGCCTGGACGATGCCGTACCGGCTGTCGTGGTCGAAGGTCTGAACGTCGAACCAATTGCCCCAGCAAAATGTGGTGGTCAAGTCGCACGCGCGTGCAGCGGAGGTCAATGTAAGGGCGAGAATGAGGGCCAGGATGGGGACTTTCATGGTCGTGGTCCGTTCGTGTGTTTGGGCCTCCTCTTGCGTGAAAGAGAATGTATATGAGAATGAGTTGCATTCGCAAGTAATATCAGCTACAGTCTGGTCACTGTGGCAATGCCGCAGGAGGGAGGGAACGTGTGATGCAACGACGTGCCGTTCGCTGCATCCGCTAACCCATGGCGTCCAGCAGGCTGGCCGACCGTCCGTTCACCTGTAGCGGCCGGCACCTCCTCTCGGACTGGCATGCTGGCGCCAGGCGCGAAGGGGCGCTTCTCCGGCTCGCCGACATCCCCTCGCGGACCGGTCGGTAGCGCCTCTTCGCGCAATCCTGCGCTCGTCGAGTTGGAGCCGGGTACGCCATGGGCTGGTCTGCGGTTGGCCAGCTGGCGGGAGTGGAGCTTCTCTGGCCGTGCCGCCAGTTCGCTTGCAGCACGCGATGCGACGTGGTGGCCGTCCAGGAAGAGTTCCAAGCTGACGTTACGGACATCAACGCCATCGGGTTGATGAGCCGGTTTGCCGAGGACTCGGACGTCATGACCCAGGGCCTTGTTCTGGTCTCGGTCTTCCCGGTCGACAGCTGCGCCGATTCACCGAAAGGTGTCCCGTGATGCTGGCTGCGGCGGGTGCCCATTCGGATGTCCGGACGTCTCCACAATCTGTCCACAGGTTTTCCACCCGTCGCGGGTACGGGTTGCCGGCTTCGCTTGGTGCATCCAGGGAAAGTTTTGCGCAGCGTAGTCCGATGCAAGGAAAAGAAGCGCGGAGCCCCTTGATCCCACTGCCAAATGGTCACGAGCGTCTGGTCCAACTCGGTTGAACCCGCTTCGAGAAACTGTATGGTTGTCCATGCGGGCTTTCCGTGATCGTCTCCTCAGATGTGTGAAGTGTGGCGTCGCGAAGGTCGGCAGCCGCCATTTGTGCCTGCGCGCGCAATGGCCGGGGGACGACCCTCCCCTTCCGCGACGTCATCGTGGATCCCGTAGGTCGTACTAATCCGGGCATGTCTCGCGCTTGGCTGTGCAAGCCGGGTTGGCGGGTCCGGCGCAAATTTGAAGGAATCACCGGGTGCACGCTTCCCGCTGTCGCGGGAACGGTCGGCCGGTAATGAGGCGCCTTGACGCAGAACGTGAACGCAATTCCTGAACTTGGACGACCGGAACTACTCGAGTTCGCCCAGTCCATCGCCAACGAGCGTTTGATCGATACCGACGTGGTGCTGGGCGCCATGGAAGAAGCCGTGCAGGTAGCGGCGTTGCGAAAGTACGGTCAGGACCTCGAGGTGAAGGCAAGCATCGACCGGAAATCCGGCGAGATCACGCTCCAGCGGGTACTGGAGGTGGCGGATCCGGTCGACGACTGGCATCGACAGATCAGCCTCGAGGACGGGAAAGCGCGCGATCCGGACGCAAAGATTGGTGATCGGCTGCACGAGCCGCTACCGCCGATCGACCTGGGGCGCCTCTCTGCGCAGACGGCCAAGCAGGTGGTGTACCGCCTCGTCCGTGAGGCTGAGCGCAAGCGCCAGTACGAGGAATTCAAGGGCCGTGTCGGCGAGATCATCAACGGCATCGTCAAACGCTTCGAGTACGGCAACGTGATTGTGGATCTGGGCCGCGCGGAAGGGTTCATGCGCCGCGACCAGACGCTGGCCAAGGAGGCGTACCGGACCGGCGACCGGATCCGTGCGTACATCATGGAGGTGCGTGAGGAGACCCGGGGTCCGCAGATCCTGCTGTCACGAGCGTGCAACGAATTTCTCGTAAAGCTGTTCGCCCAGGAAGTTCCGGAGATCTACGACGGGATCGTGGAGATCGTTGCCGCCGCCCGTGACCCAGGGAGTCGCGCCAAGATTGCGGTGATTTCGAATGACCCGGGGATCGACCCCGTGGGTGCCTGCGTCGGGATGCGTGGCAGCCGAGTTCAGGCCGTTGTGGGCGAGCTGCAGGGCGAGCGCGTCGACATTATCCAGTGGTCCCCCGATACCGCCACGTTCATCGTTAACGCGCTGGTTCCGGCCGAGGTGACAAAGGTCATTCTCGACGATGAAGCGACGCGGGTGGAAGTGGTGGTTCCTGAGAACCAGCAGAGCTACGCCATCGGACGGCGTGGCCAGAATGTGCGCCTAGCGACGAAACTGACCGGTTGGGAGATCAAGATCCTTACCGAAAAGATGGAATCCGACCGCCGGCAGGACGAGTTGCGGCAGCTCATCAAGATGTTCGTCAAGACTCTCGACGTCGACGAAGTGGTCGCGCACCTGCTGGTGACGGAAGGCTTCGACTCCCTGGAGGCCATCGCGTTCGTCCCGTTCGAGGAACTGGCGGAAATCGAAGGCCTTCGGGAGGAAGTTGCCGAGGAGCTCCGTGAGCGCGCCACGAAGGTGATCCTTGAGCGCAACGAGGAGCTGCTGAAAGTCCGGACCAAGCTGGGCGTGACCGACGAGGTCGCGGCCATCGAGCAGCTCAGCCCGTCGATGCTGGTGGTGCTGGGTCTCAACGGCGTGCGGACGCTCGACCAGCTCGCGGACCTTTCGAACGACGAACTGACCGAGCTGCTGGCCGACAAGGTGGCCGTGGAGAAGCTCCGCGTGTTCTATCAGGCCAACAACGAGGAGATGGGGCCCGGCATCCAGCTGCCCGACGTGGAGCTTGAGCAGGACGAGGCAAACCAGGTGATCATGGCGGCCCGCGCGCACTGGTTTGCCGATGACGAAGCCGGTTCGGGCACTGCCACGGCAGACGCGCCCCCGACGGCGGAAACGACTGCATGACGGCCGCGCGGACCACCGAAGACGCCGGCACCCGCCGCTGCATCGTGGCGCGGACGGTGGAAGCGCGGGCCGGCCTCGTGCGGTTCGTTGCAAATGGCGCGGACGTCGTGCCGGACCTCGCAGAACGCCTGCCCGGCCGTGGGGCGTGGGTCGGAGCCCGGCGAAGCCGGATCGACGAAGCGGTGCGGCGCAACCTGTTTTCCCGGGCCTTCCAGCGCCGGGTCGATGTACCTCCGGACCTTGCCGGACAGGTGGAGGGGCTGGTCGCCAGACGGGTGATCGACCTAGTGGGGCTCGCCCGCCGGGCAGGTCATGCAGTGTACGGACGGGACCGGTGCCTTGAGGCCATCAACTCGGGCGCCGTCGGGCTGCTGATCGTGGCGGATGACGCCGGAACGGAGTCGCGACGGATGTTGCGCACAGCCGACGCGTGCAGCGTCGCCACTGGCACGGGCCCGTCCAAGGCCAAGCTCGGAACTCCTTTCGGCGTTGACAGCGCCGCCTACGTCGCGGTTTGGGCCGGATCACTCTGTGACCGGATCAAGCGCGATCTGCAACGCCTGGCCGGCCTGCGTCCGGCCGAACACGGAAATCAGGCATGACCGATAAACCCCTTGGCCTAGATCCCGACGCCAAAGGCGGAAGTCCCGAGAGTCTCCAGCTCAGCCGCACGGTGAGCGGAGGCACGGTGCGCCAGAACTTTTCACGCGGTCGGAGCAAGCCGGTCGAGGTCGAGCGTCGCAAGAAGCGGGTCTTCAAGAAGGGCGCCGGGGGGCGCATGGAGGAGGACAAGGCCAAGGCGACGACGTCCACGCTGACCCCGCGGCCGACCGTCACGCCATCGCCCGGCCGGACCGACACCGTATCGCCTCCGCCCCCGACCCCTCAGCGCAAGAGCGCTCCCAGCGGTCTGTCGGAAGGAGAGCGCCGAGCGCGGCTCCGGGCCCTTGAGGAACGGGCCCGACGGCTTGCCGAGCCTCTCCCCGAGATGACCGAGCAGGTGACGATCGTGCCGCCCCCCGAGCAGGAGCTCGAAGCGCCGCCCGAGGCGCGCCGGCGCCCGCCCGAACGTCCGGCACCGACCCCGGATCCGCTGGACTCCGGGCCGCCGCCGATGGAAGAGGGCGACCCGGGTGTCACCGAAGATCCCTCCCGTTCGCTTGGACCGGACGTCCGCGTGGTCGCCAGAGCGCCCCGGCCTTCCGGCCGCGATGACGCCGATCCGGACGTCCCGCCGCCCGCGATGCGCGGGCCGCGGCCGCACCGCGACCGACCGACCGGACCGAGGGCTCCGGGAGACGGTCCAGCCGGCCCAAGGTCCGGCGGCCCGCGCTCGAGCGAGGCCCGAACCGGAGGTCCGGGGCATCCCGGTTCCCGGCCGGCCGGTCCTCGTCCTGCAGGCTCTCGCCCGTCCGGGCAGCGTCCCCAGGGCGCTCGCCCCGCCGCCCCGCGTACGGGCGCCCCGCGGCCGACGGTACCCCGGTCGCCGGAGACGACCGAGCGTTCGCGCAAGTCCCGTAACCGGCCGCGCCGGGAGGCACGCAAGCAGGCGAACCGGGCCGAGCAGACCGAACGTCGGCGTTCCGGAAAGATCACGGTCCAGCAGGCGCTGGACGACACCGAGCGCCAGCGCTCGCTGGCCTCGGTCCGCCGTGCGCGTGAGCGCGAGCGGCAGGCGCAGCGACGGGCGCAGGGCAGTACCGCCCAGAAGGTCGTGCGCGAGGTCGTCGTCCCTGAGGCGATCACAGTGCAGGAGCTGGCCAACCGGATGGCCGTGCGGAGCGCCGAGGTGGTCAAGACGCTGATGGGCCTCGGCGTCATGGCGACCGTGACCCAGACCATCGACGCGGACACCGCGGAACTCGTGGTCGAGGAACTTGGCCACCGCGTGAAGCGGGTGTCGGCCGCGGACGTCGAGATCGGGCTCAAGGCTGCCGAGGACAGCCCCGAGGACCTGGTCCAGCGCAGTCCGGTCGTGACCGTGATGGGACACGTCGATCACGGCAAGACGTCGATCCTCGATGCACTCCGTTCGACGGACGTGGCGGCCAAGGAGGCCGGCGGCATCACGCAGCACGTGGGGGCGTATCAGGTCAGCACCGAAAGTGGCCAGAAGATCACGTTCATCGACACGCCCGGGCACGCGGCGTTCACCGCGATGCGGGCCCGCGGGGCAGACGTCACGGACATCGTGGTGCTGGTGGTGGCCGCGGACGACGGGGTCATGGCCCAGACGATCGAGGCCGCGCAGCACGCCCGGGCCGCCAACAAGCAGATCGTGCTCGCAATCAACAAGATCGATACGCCGGGGGCGGATCCCGGGCGGGTAAAGAGTCAGCTGCTGCAGCACGAGATCATCACCGAGGACCATGGCGGTGACGTGATCCCAGTCGAGGTGTCGGCGACCAAGAAGATCAACCTGGAAGGCCTGATCAACGCGATTCTGCTGCAGGCCGAGATGGCGGACCTGAAGGCAAACCCGAAGCGGTCTGCGGAAGGCGTCGTCATTGAGGCGCGCCTTGACCGGGGCCGCGGCGTGGTTGCGACCCTGCTGGTGCAGCGTGGCTCGCTCCGGGTGGGGGACATCGTGGTCGCAGGGTCCAAGTGGGGCCGGGTGCGGGCACTGACCGACGAACGCGGCGCGAAGGTGCCTGGGGCGACGCCATCGGTGCCGGTCGAGATGCTCGGCCTGAGCGAGGTTCCCGAGGCGGGTGACGAGTTCGTCGTGGTCAAGAGTGACGCGCGGGCACGCGAAGTCAGCGAGTACCGCGAGCGCATGGAGAAGCAGAAGCGGGTGGCGGCGTTGGCGAAGGGTACCAACGTCGAGGAGATGCTCCGGAGCATGGGCACCGCTCAGCGCCAGACGGTCGCCGTGATCATCAAGGCGGATGCGCACGGGTCGCTGCAGGCGATCGCCCAGGCGCTGACGGCCCTGACCACCGAAGAGGTGGGTTGCCAGATCCTGTACCAGGGTGTCGGCGCCATCACCGAGTCGGATGTGACCCTGGCGGCGGCGACGCCGGCGTTGGTGATCGGCTTCAACGTCCGCGCCGATGCGGTGTCCAGGCAGCTGGCGCGTCGACAGGGCGTGGACATCCGCTACTTCGGGCTCATCCACGAGTTGATCGACGACGTCCGGTCGATGCTCTCCGACCTGCTCGCACCGGAGATTCGCGAGGACTTCCTCGGCTACGCCCGTATCAAGCAGGTGTTCCAGGTCAGCAAGATCGGCAACGTGGCCGGCTGCGAGGTCACCGAAGGCGTGGTCCGCCGTGGCGCCAAGGTGCGCCTGCTTCGCGACAACGTTGTCATCCACACGGGCACGCTGGCCACGCTCAAGCGGTTCAAGGACGACGTCGACGAAGTGCGCTCCGGCACCGAATGCGGGATGTCGTTCGAGAACTACGAGGACATCCGGGCCGATGACGTCATCGAGTGCTTCGTTGCGCGTGAGGAACGGCGCACGCTGGGAGACTAGGGGTCGTGGCTGCAGGCCGATGGGAGAGCGCCCGGAAGTACCGGGTCGGGCGCGCCGTCCAGGAAGCGCTGGCCCACGTACTTGCCGGCGACTCGCTCCGGGACCCGGTGCTTCGTGATGCCAACGTCACGGTCCTCGAGGTGCGGATGAGCCCGGACCTCCGCCGCGCCGACGTGTTCATATTGCCGTTCGGTACGGACCGGGCGGATGCTCCGGCCGAACTGCTGGAGCGCCTTGTCCGGGCGGCGCCGTACCTCGCTGGAGCCGTGGCCCGCCAGGCGCGTCTCCGGTACGCACCGAAACTTCATTTCCGGCTGGACCAGCAGCTGGACCGGGCAGCGGATGTCGACCGCCTCCTCGACGCCCCGTCGCCGGTTGATGCAGCTTGAGCCCACCGGCTGGCTTGTTCTGGACAAGCCAGCCGGGATGTCGTCGGCGCGTGCCGTCGCGCAGGTGAAACGGTTGCTCGGTGCCTCAAAGGCGGGTCACGCGGGCACGCTGGATCCGCTTGCCACGGGTGTCCTGCCGATAGCCGTCGGGGAGGCCACCAAGACGATGCAATGGGCGATGGACGGCATCAAGGCCTATCGCTTCCGGGTCCGCTGGGGCGAGGCCCGCGACACCCTCGATGCCGGCGGCAAGGTCACGGGATGCAGCTCGACCCGACCGTCTTCCGGGGCGATCCGCAGGGCCTTGCCGGCGTTCACGGGGACGATCACGCAGATTCCGCCCGCGTACTCCGCCGTCCATGTCCAGGGCAAGCGCGCCTACGCGTTGGCGCGGGCCGGGAGCGCGGTCGAGCCGGCGCCACGCCGGGTCCAGGTGCACGAGCTCGAGCTCGTTGACATGCCGGATGCGGATCACGCGGACTTCCACATGGCCTGCGGCAAGGGGACCTATGTCCGGAGCCTGGCGCGGGATCTGGCCAAGGCCCTCGCCACCGAGGGACACGTGGTCACGCTGCGGCGGACCCGGGCCGGCCGGTTCGTCGAGGATGACGCGGTGACGGTTGCAGAACTTGCAGCAATCGCGGATAAAGGGGGGGTTGGTGCGGAACTTCTGCCCCTTGACGCAGCACTGGCCGGCATCCCGGTGCTGGAACTGACAGAGAGGGAAGCGGCACGCGCCCGGCAGGGTCGTCGTGTCTGTCCGGAGCAAGTCCCCTGCATGTTCATCAGGGAAGGGGCTGTTGTCGCCTCTTGCGACGGCCGGGCAGTGGCGGTTGGCCAGTGGAGCAACCGGGAGTTTTCTCCCCGGCGGGTCTTCCGGAACGATCCGGGGATGCGCAATCGGTCCGAAGGGAACAGGTGATGTCGATTACAGCTGAGCGCAAGACGGCGCTCATTTCCGAATACTCTCGGGACGGGTCCGATACGGGCTCCCCCGAGGTCCAGATCGCGATCCTGACGGAACGGATCAACAATCTCACCGAACACTGCAAGGCGAACCACAAGGACGCGGACTCACGGCGGGGGCTGGTTGGAATGGTCAACTCGCGCCGCAGGCTTCTCGATTACCTTCAGAGATCCAATGAGGCCAAGTACCAGGACATCCTTCGTCGTCTCAATCTAAGGAAGTAGTTGTCCGTGAAAGACCGGGCCGGCCCAAGCCGGCGGGCGGCGCTCCGGATGCCGGTGGACTGTGCGCCGGCGTCCGGTCCTGCTGCGAGCGGGTCCGGAGTCCGCTCGCGGACGAGACGCCCGCGAACCGGACGCGGCCGGTCTGGACCAGAAATGTGAAGAGGAGCGTTTAATTCCATGTTCAATATCGAACGCCAGCAAATCGATTGGGGCGGACGCCCCCTTGCCATTGAGACCGGGCTGATGGCCCGGCAGGCTGACGGCGCGGTCTTGGTCACGTACGGGGAGACCCAGGTCCTTTGCACCGCGGTGGCGCGGAAAGAAGTTCGCGAAGGCGCAGACTTCTTCCCGCTGACCGTCAACTATCAGGAAAAGATGTCGGCCGCCGGCCGCATCCCCGGCGGTTTTTTCAAGCGTGAAGGACGGCCGTCGGAGAAAGAAACCCTGACTTCGCGGCTGATCGACCGGCCGATTCGTCCCCTGTTTCCGGCCGGGTTCCGCAATGAGCTCCAGATCATCTGCACGGTGCTGAGCGCCGATCTCGAGAACGATCCCGACATCCCGGCAATGGTTGGCGCGTCCGCCGCCCTGGCGTTGTCGGGCGCGCCGTTCATGGGTCCGATCGCGGGGGCGCGGGTCGGCTTTGCGGAAGGCGCCTACGTCCTCAACCCGCGCATTCCGGAGCTTGCCGACAGTCATCTTGATCTGGTGGTGGCCGGCACGCGGGATGGCGTGCTGATGGTGGAATCGGAAGCCAACGAGCTGTCCGAGGAGACCATGCTGGGGGCTGTGATGTTCGGCCACGAGCACATGCAGCCCGTTATCAGTGCCATCGCCGATCTGGCTGCAGCCGCCGCCCGGGAGCCCTGGGCGACCGAAGAGGCCGAGGATCACAGCGCGGTGCAGGCATTCGTCGCCGAGGCCGGTGGCGACGGCCTTCGCGCGGCCTACCAGGTGCAGGAAAAGCAGCAGCGGGTCGAGCAGGTGGCCGCGGTGCGCGCCGACGTCGGCGAGCGGGCGGGCGAAGAGCACGACGCGACGGCCGTGGGCGACGCGCTCAAGAAGCTCGAGAAGGACATTGTCCGGTCCGCCATCCTGGAGACCGGCACCCGGATCGACGGGCGCGACGTGCAGACCGTCCGGCCGATCGAGTGCCGCGCCGGACTGCTTACGCGCACGCACGGGTCCGCGCTGTTCACGCGCGGCGAGACGCAGGCGCTGGTCAGCGTGACCCTTGGCACCACTCCGGACGAGCAGGTGGTGGAATCGCTGGACGGGGTTGCCCGCGAGCGCTTCATGCTGCACTACAACTTCCCGCCGTATTCGGTCGGTGAAACCGGCCGGATGTTCGGGCCCGGTCGCCGTGAAATCGGTCACGGCAAGCTGGCCTGGCGCGCCCTGCGCCCGCTCCTTCCCGATGCGGAAGCCTTTCCTTACACGATCCGGGTCATCTCGGAGATCACGGAATCGAACGGATCGTCGTCGATGGCGACCGTCTGCGGGTCGTCGCTCGCCATGATGGACGCGGGCGTCCCGGTTGCGCGCCCGGTGGCAGGAATTGCCATGGGGCTCATCAAGGAGGGCGACCAGTTCGCCGTCCTCTCGGACATTCTCGGCGACGAGGACCACCTCGGTGACATGGACTTCAAGGTGGCCGGGACGCGGGACGGGATCACGTCGCTGCAGATGGACATCAAGATCACCGGAATCACCGAGGAGATCATGCAGACGGCCCTGAACCAGGCGCGCGACGGACGCTTCCACATCCTCGATGCGATGGAAGGGGCCCTGAGCAGCGCTCGCTCCCAGATGAGCGCGCACGCGCCGAAGATCGTCGGCATCAAGATCCCGGTGGACCGTATCCGGGAAATCATCGGCCCGGGCGGCAAGATCATCCGCGAGATCTGTGCAACGTCGGGCGCCACGGTCGACGTGAACGACGACGGCTCGGTACAGATCGCCTCCAGCAGCCAGGAATCCATCGATCTCGCGCTCAAGGAAATCAACAGCATCGTGGCTGAGCCCGAAATCGGCGGCATCTATGACGGAACCGTCGTGAAGGTCGTGGATTTCGGCGCGTTCGTGAACTTCTTCGGCAAGCGCGACGGTCTTGTCCACATCAGCGAGCTGGTTCCGCGCCGCGTCCGCTCGGTTCAGGACGTCGTGCAGGAGGGGGACGAGGTCAAGGTCAAGGTGATCGAAGTCGACGACCGCGGCCGGGTCCGCCTGTCGATGAAGGCGGTGGATCAGGCGTCCGGCGAGGACCTGGCAAATCGCGCCAAGCCGGCTCCCGAACCAGCCCGGCGCATGCGCCCCCCGGCTTGGGAGTAGACTGGCGGCCGCGCGCCGGAGAGGTTCACGGATGAAGACCCTGAATGCGATCCGCATGGCTGGCCGGGAGATCCTGCCTCTCATCGAGGGCGGGAAGGGAATCTCGGTGACCAACGGCCGGAGCGCGGGGGCGTGGGCGTTCGCCGGCGGCGTGGGCACCTTCTCCGGCGTGAACGCGGACTCGCTGGATGCCAAGGGGCGCGTGATCCCTCAGATCTATTCTGGCAGGACCCGCGTCGAACGGCACGAGGAGCTGGTCCGGTACTCGATCGCCGGCGGCGTCACCCAGGCGCAGATCGCCCATGAGGAGCGTCGCGGCGAAGGCCGGCTGCACGTCAACATCCTGTGGGAAATGGGCGGGGCCCGCCGGGTGCTCGAGGGCATTCTGGCGCGCGCAAAGGGGCTGATCCACGGGGTCACGTGCGGCGCCGGCATGCCGTACAAGCTGAGTGAAATCGCGGCGCGATTTGGGGTGTACTACTACCCCATCGTGAGTTCGGCGCGGGCGTTCCGCGTGCTGTTCCGGCGCTCCTACCACCGCAATCCGGAATGGCTGGGCGGTGTCGTCTACGAGGATCCGTGGCTGGCCGGCGGTCACAACGGACTGTCGAACGCAGAAGATCCGAAACAGCCGGAGCCGCCGTATCCGCGTGTGACCGCGCTCCGCAGGGAGATGTCGGCGGTCGGCCTCGCCGACACGCCCATCATCATCGCGGGCGGGGTGTGGTATCTCCGCGACTGGGCGGACTGGATCGACAATCCCGAGTTGGGGCCCGTCGCGTTCCAATTCGGCACGCGTCCGCTGCTGACCACCGAGAGCCCGATTTCGCCGCAGTGGAAGAAGCGCCTGCTCACGCTCAAGCACGGGGATGTCAGTCTGCACCGCCACAGCCCGACGGGCTTCTATTCATCGGCGGTACGGAACAAGTTTCTCGAGGAACTCGATGAGCGGAGCCTCCGTCAGGTGCCGTACGCGCTGGCCGCGGAGGAAGACCGCACGGAGGCGGTCGAGGTGGGGGCCAGGAAGCGCCGGGTGTGGATGACCCCGGCCGACGCATCCTGTGCCCGGGAATGGATGGCGGCCGGGCACACGGAAGGCCTCCGGACCCCGGCGCAGACGATGCTGTTCGTCTCGCCGGATCGGGCCCGGTCGATTCGCCGGGACCAGACCGAGTGCATGGGCTGCCTGTCTCAGTGCCTGTTCTCCAACTGGGCCGACAACGAGGATCACCGCACCGGCCGGAAGGCCGATCCGCGGAGCTTCTGTATCCAGAAGACCTTGCAGGACATTGCCCACAACGCCGACGTCGACACGCAGCTCATGTTCGCGGGCCATAACGCCTGGAGGTTTGCCGAGGACCCGTTCTACGAGGGTGGTTTCATACCCTCCGTCCGTCAGCTGGTCGCTCGTTTGCAGACGGGCGACTAGGGACGCACGCGGCCGCCCGAAACGCCCCTATAGTGTCTCGGGCCGAAATCGCCAACGTGTTCCGCGCGTCGATCGGACTGTTCGGGTGTAGCCAGGAGACGGATGATGCCGGATGACGCAGCCAGCCCGTTCCTGTCGAATCCGAACGCCGACTTCGACGCGGTCATTGTCGGAGCCGGGGTCGCGGGGTTGTACGCCATCTACCGCCTGCGGAAGCTCGGCCTCCGGGTGCGAGCCTACGAGACGGGAGACGGTGTCGGCGGAACCTGGTTTTGGAACCGGTATCCCGGTTGCCGCTGCGATGTCGAGAGCCTCGAGTACTCGTTTTCGTTCGACGAGGACCTGCAGCAGGAATGGGAATGGCCGGAACGGTACGGAACCCAGCCTGAGATCCTGAAGTACGTTCACCACGTGGTCGAGCGGTTCGACCTGATGCGGGACGTCCAACTGAACACGCGGATCACGGCGGCAGAGTTCGACGAGGACACGCTGCTGTGGACGCTCACGACAGAGGCCGGGGAGCAGGTGACCGCGCCGGTCTGCATCATGGCGGCCGGCAATCTCTCCACGCCGCGCCGCCCGGCCTATCCGGGCCTCGATGCATTCGAGGGCAAGTCGTACCACACGGGGCTCTGGCCGAAGGAGGGCGTCGACTTCACCGGCCTGAGGGTGGGCGTCGTCGGCACGGGCTCGTCCGGTGTGCAGTCCATCCCGCATATCGCGGCGCAGGCAGCACAGCTGACCGTGTTCCAGCGTACCGCCAATTTCATTCTGCCGGCGCGCAATCGCCCGCACGTACCCGAGACCGTGCGCGAGCACAAGGCGACGTATGCCGAGCGCCGGCTCGCCGCGTTTGACACGCCATTCGGGATCGCGGGCTATCCGCCACCGACCAAGAAGGCGCTGGAGGCTGCTTCGGAGGAACGCCGCGCCCAGTACGAGGCCAAGTGGCAGGAGGGCGGCAGCATCAGCTTCCTGTTCTCGTACACCGATCTGCTTCAGGACATCGACGCCAACGTGACCGCGGCGGAATTCGTGCGCGAGAAGATTCGTCAGACGGTGAAGGATCCGGTGACCGCTGAACGCCTGTGTCCGGACAATCACCCGATCGGTACGAAACGCCTGATCCTCGATACCAACTACTTCGAGACCTACAACGAACCGCACGTGTCGCTCGTGGACCTCAGGGAGACCCCGATCGAGACGATCACGCGAAGCGGAATCCGGACGACGGATGCGGAGTTCGATCTGGATGCGATCGTGTTTGCGACCGGCTTCGACGCCATGACCGGCGCGATGCTCGCGATCGACATCCGGGTGAAGGACGGGATCACCCTTGAGGAGCAATGGACCGGAGGGCCACGCACCTACCTCGGCCTGATGGTGGCGGGGCTGCCCAACCTGTTCATGGTCACCGGTCCGCAGAGTCCCGGCGTCAAGAGCCAAATGATCCTGTCGATCGAGATGCACGTCGACTGGATCGCGGACTGCCTGGAGCGGATGCGGCGGGACGGTCAGAACCGGATCGTGCCGACGGCAAAGGCCCAGGAGGACTGGGTCAACCACGTCCGGGACGTGGCGGATGCCACGCTCTATCCGCAGGCCAATTCCTGGTACATGGGAGCCAACATCCCCGGGAAGCCGCGGGTCTTCATGCCGTACGTTGGCGGTGTGCACACTTACAAGAAGGCCTGCGACGAAGTCGTCGCCAAGGGCTATGAAGGTTTCGTGATGACCGGAGAGAAGGTCGGAGCCTAGGCGTCGAAGGCCGTCTGTCGGCGGCCTGGCGGTCGGTGTGGGCCGATGCGGAGCGTAGCGCTTCGGCGGTCACCTCGGCGTGAATGGCGCGATCAGGCGGTCTGGATCTGTCGTGGTCAGGAGCCGGGGCCTGGTGCGCGGTTAATCGGCTCCTCGCCGCGCGACACCCGGACGACGTTGCCCAACGCCACTTCGAAATTCCGTCGCTTGGATTCGAATGTCTGACCCCCCACGTGCGGGGTGACGAGCAGTCGGTTGCTCGCCGATTCGGACAGATTGAGAAAGGGATGATCTGGGGGAAGTGGCTCCGACTCGAACACGTCGAAACCGGCTGCCCCGAGCCGTCCGTTCTCGAGTGCCTCGGCCACGGCGTCGTCATCGACGACTCCCCCCCGGCCGACGTGAATGAGCATGGCTCCGGGCTTCATGCGACCGACGCGCTCGCGATCGAGCACATGGTGGGTGTCACGTCGCGCGGGCAGCGACACGGTAACGATGTCAGAGGTCGCCAGGAGCTCGTCCAGCGGCACTCCCGGGATTTCCGGGTCGTGTTGGCGCGCGTGCTCAGCCCGTACGACTTCGAGCCCGAGACCGCGGAACATGCGAGCGATCTGCTTGCCGATATGGCCGTAACCGATGACGCCGACCCGGCCGGAAAGTTCGTGCGCCATGTCGGCGTGTGCCTTGCGAGCGGCGAGCCACTCGGTTTCGCCTCCGGCCTCGATCATGGTGAGGGGGCGGGTGAGGCGGAATGCCAGCTGGACCGCCAGCTGCGCTACCGACGGTGCATTGAGGCCCGGGACGTGGCACACGGGGATACCGCGACGCGCGCACTCGGCATGATCGACATTGTCGTAACCCGCACCGGTCAGCTGAACCAGCCGGACTCTGGGCGCCAGGTCGAGCAGCGGCTTGTCGACGAAACCGAAGCCCGATCCGATCAGGATGTAGTCCGCGCCGGCGGCGCCGGCCTCCACTTCAGCGCGAACGGTTGCCCGACCGAAACGGATCGCGAAGCCATCGGGTACCGTGAGACCGGTCGCCCGGAAATCGACTTCCGGCCAGAGGAAGGCAATCAGCGGCTCAGGCATGGCGGGGCGCGGAGCTTCGTGAGGGGAGGGTGGTGGTCATCGCTCGGGCCCTGACGGTTTGATCAGTTGGAAAAGAGGCAACCGCCGTACGGACCGGCCGCACGGACTTCTAACAGATCGAAGCGGTCATTCAATGCATTGCCGATTCCGGAAGTCTCCGGCCCATCAAGACGTCGCGTTCGATGTCCGTGCATCGATCCGGGTCCGGACGGCACCCGCAGGTTCCCGAAGCGAACCTTCGCGGTCGTCGTTGCCGGTGTCCGTCACGCCGATGACCCTTCCACCACTGTGACGTGGGAAATCCAGCGCTGTTTGCGCCGTGCGAGCCGAACCGAGATGTCCTCGGCCTCGTAATCGGCGACCGGCACGGAGGGCTTGTCGACGGACAACGGCGGCGCTAGGACGTTGGCGTTCAGCACCGCATAGAGCTGCCCTTCGAGTTCGCAGGTCGCGGCCGCGAATACGCCGCATCGCCTGCAGAGCAGGAACGTTGCCGTCTGGTGGCCGAAACGGTAGCGGCTCACGCAATCAGGTTCGGCCAAGGTCAACGTAAGGTGGCCAGAAGGAACCGAGACGTACAGCGCTGCGTGCCGCTGGCAGAAGTCGCAGCCGCAGTGGCGGGGAGACAGAGGGGCGTTTCCCTCTGCTTCGAGCGTTACGCGGATTGCCCCACAGTGACAGCTGCCATTGAATCTTTTCTGCATTGGTCCAACTCCCCCGGAATCCCGACAGCTTGCACTGGCGCCGCCAGCACCCGATCCCGCGTTCCTGCTCCGTGATCAGGGACTCAGCGATCGACCCGGGTGAACCGAAGTCCGCCGAAGGCCTGTTCGGTGGGCACGATCTCGATGGTGGAGACGTTCACCCTCCAGGGCGCGCTCACGGCGTAGAGGATCGCCTCTGCGATGTCCTCCGGCTGCAGTTCGTCGAACGACCCGTAGGTCTTGCGAGCCGCTTCCTCGCCGGCGGCGCCCGCCACGAACTCAGTGACGACGCGGCCCGGGCAGATTTCGGTGACGCGGATTCCCGTGCCGGCCAGATCGAGCCGCAGGTTTTGCGAGGCGAGCCGGACGGCTCCCTTCGAGCCGCCGTAAATCGGTGACTGGAGCGGATACAGCCCGGCCACCGAGCCGATCCCGACCACGTGACCGCGCTTGCGCTCGCGCATCCCCGGGAGGACAGCGCGAAGCGTGTGCAGGAATGCGGTCACGTTGGTTTCAATCGTCAGGTCGATGTCCCCGCGTTCAGCATCGACAAAGCTAGCCATGCCGCGCCCAAGACCGGCATTGTTGACCAGGACGTCGACCTCGAGGGGTGCGAGCGCGTCATACAGTGCATCGGTATCGCAAAGGTCGAGTACCAAGGGGGTCGCGCCCGTCTCATCGGCTAGCGCTTCCAGCCTGGCGGCACGGCGTGCTACAGCGATAACGGAAAGGCCGGCATCGCGCAGGGCACGTACGGCCTCCCTGCCGATTCCCGCTGACGCTCCGGTAACCAAGGCCGTCCTGTAGTCATGTATTGCCATGAAGTCCCTCCGTCGCCGCTGCTCAGTCGCCGGCGCATCATAACGGCCCCCGTCGCCGCGGCGGCTGCACCACCGCCAGCTGCTGAGCCGGGCTGCTGCGAGCTCTCCAGCCACGACAGGCAAATGGAAGTCGCATGGCTGCTCTTGGTCGCTTCAACAGAGACCAATCACGTGACCAAGTACAGTTGTACGAAACAACTGTGGTATAACGGCGGTAGTTGTACATGAACAGCCGATGTTGTTTGTCGGCCCAGCAACTTCTAGATCTTCCAGAATCGCCTGGAAGACGAGGCCGAACGGACCCGATTGTTCCTGACAAAAGAAAGCCATCGATGTTGGGCTGCTCCTTCAATTGATTGGCGGTGGGATAACAAGTAAGGCAATTCAATGATGTTGTGCCAGTAAGTTATGTCTATTATCCTTCTTTTTCATACTGCAGAACAGGCGAATCCATAATACAGCTTTTCTGGTTTCCTGAAGTTTGATTGTAATTCCGAACTAAGCTGTTTAAGCTATTTGCCAAGATGACAGTTTACTGTCCATCGAGAGGGAGAAACACACAATGAAACGACTGCTCTTGGCGTTGGTCATCGCGTGGGTCGGATCCGCCGAAGCTGCGGAAAAGCGCTGTCCCTGGCAGCAGGATGATCCCGAGGACCAGATTGGTGCCACGCGCACGCAAACACCTGAAAACGTGCTTGAATCGATCAAGCTGGTGCGGACCGGCGAGATCATCCGACTCGGTCACGTGTACGACGAGGTGACGCTTGGCACGCCGCCGTTTGGCCGTGTGTTCGACGTCACGATTGCCCCGTTCAGTTTCCCGGACGAGGAGGAGAACTCACAGTCGTTCTACTCCGGTGGGGTGGTAGCGTCGATCGGCCAGATCGCGACCCAGTTCGACGGACTCGCCCATGCCGGGCACGACATGGGCTACTACAACTGCTTCACGCACGAAGACATTGGCCCGGACGAGCTTGGGCGCACCAAGGCATTGGGAGTCGAGCTCGTGAAGCCGTTCTTCACGCGCGCAATCCTGCTCGACTTTGTGAACAATTCGGACGTGCCGAAGGTCGACTTCAACGGCCAGCAGATCGTCGAGGATTCCTACACGATCACGGTTGCCGACCTGGAGGCGGTACTGGCGAACCAGGGAGTAGAAGGTCCCGGCGTCGGGGACGTGGTGCTGATCCACACCGGATGGGACGCCCTGTTCGGGATCGACAACGAACGGCACTTCAATTCCCCGGGCATTGGCAGCGAGGTTGCCTGGTGGCTGGCTGAGCGGGGCATCGCCATGCTCGGCACCGATACGCAGCATTCAGAAGCGGCTGTCGGCGGCCGGAGCACCGAGTTGCTCGAAGACCCGTACCTCCTGGGCGAGGAATACGGATTCATCTTCAACTCCGCGCACTTCATCCTGATCACCCAGCACGGCATTCACTTGCTGGAATGGATGCGCCTCGGGGAGCTGGCTGCCGCGGTCAAGGCCGATGTCGGCGGTGATGTAAACCCGCACGAATTCCTGTTCGTGTTCTCACCGTTGCCGATCAAGGGCTTGGGTGGTGCCCCGGGCAGCACGGCCATGGCCGTCCGGTAGGCGTCAAGACTGTCGGCCGGTCCGCAACGGCCGGCCGGCGGTTCCCGTCCCACACAGATCGGCCAGGGTGCCGCCGACCCGCAGGATCGACGAGCAGTCCGGACCAGGAGTCCGAGCTGGCTGAGCGCCCGGCAGCGGCAGACCTGCGCACACGCCCGTGTAACGGCGACAAATGGCGGGGCTGGTCCCCCGGGGTGCGAACCCCGGCCTGAGGTGCAACTATTCCGCGAGCGCTGCGTCGCGCACGCGGTGGAAGTTTTGCAGGCCGATCTCGTTCCGACCGAACATGACTTCGCGCTGCAGCCCCGCCGAGAGGTTGGACTGCACACTCTCCATCATGGCGAAGTCCTCACGATCGAGTACGCCGAGCGCGAGCTGCAGCGCCTCGTCCCAATCGCGCCCGCACCCTTCGTCGGCCGGTGACGAAAGGGTCATGCGGCATTCCGTCGTGCCCGGTTGCTCGGGGTCGGGAAAGAAGCGGTACAGCTCCATGTGCGGGCCCTGGCTGATCAGTATCGCGTTGGGAAAAAGGCGATAGATGACGGTTGCGTGCGGGACCAGTCGCCAGTCCGTCGGGTCATTTCCGCGCTGTTCCTCGATGCTGCGGCGAGGCGCCACGAGGCGCGCATGCCGCCCGAACGGTTCGTACAGGAACGCGCTCTTCAGCACCGTCTTGGCGATCGTCTTCCGGTGGAGCACGGCCACGTGGTGCAGTTCCAGGAACGTATCGACGCCAAGCTTCCAGTTCATTCGCTTGGTCCAGGCGTGGCTGCCCCGGTGGGTATGCCCTGACAGTCGATAGCTGCCGAGTTCCGGCCCGAGGGCGCCGAGGCCGGGGTCGGGCACCCGTGACGCCGAAGGGTCGAGCAGCATCCAGACCAGACCTTCATGCTCCTCGGTTGGAAACTGCATGAGGCGCGTGTCATCGACATCCACTTCGGGGAAGTGCTCGCTTCCCGGAAGAGCCCGCAGGACACCGCAGCGGTCGTAGGCCCAGCCGTGGTAGGGGCACGCGAAGGCTTTGCCCACCTTGCCTCCACCGGAAAGCAGCCGCGCGCCCCGGTGGCGGCACGTGTTCAGGAGCCCGCGCACCGCACCCTCGTCATCACGCACGAGCAGCACCGGCACCCCAGCGATGTCGAAGGTCAGATAGCTGCCCGGTTCGGGCAACTCGCATCCCAGGGCCACCAGCAGCGGATGCCGGCGGAACAGCGCCGCATTCTCGGCCGCGAGCGCCGCAGCGGCGGTGTATCGGGCGCCGTCGACCACCATCGTGCTGTCCGCCTGCGGTACTGCGCGCCGTTCAATCCGGTCCAGCGCCTCCGCGGCCAGTCGTTGTTCGGTTTCCCGCTGCATCGCTATCCGTTCGCGGCTGCGTGTTCGCGCATACTACTGGGAGTCCCATGACATGGCCTCAGCAACGCCATCGCGATCTTCGCGCGATTGCCGGCGAGCGCGTCCGGGCAATACTCTCGGCTGCAAGCGCCGCGGCCGCCGTGTAGCGGGCGCCATCGACCACCATCGTGCTTTCGGCTTGCTGAATTGCACGCCGATCGATGCGGTCCGGCGCCTCGGCGGCCGGCCGTCGTCCGGTCTCTTGCTGCATCACCAGTCGTTCACGGTTGTGCCCATGCGCATACCACCCGGAGTTCCGTGGCCCGGGATCAGCGGCTGCCGCCCACCAAGGTCGCCTGACGCTGCGCACGGGCCACTTGCAAGTCATCAACCTGGTTGTCAGGAAGTGCATCCGCTGACCGGCGGGCGCTACGGCTACCGCCGGCTTCACGTGTTCCTGTGGCGCAGGGGCTGCGAAGGGAACGCCAGGCGGAATCTTCCGGCTGTACTCGGAAGAGTGTCTGCAACCGCGGCTCAGGACGCCGGAGTGTCGGGTCGCGGGGAGGCCACGGCACCGCCGGCGGGCGCACGTCCCGTCGGAGGCTAGTGGCGGGCATCAATGGATGTTACTGTGTAGCAGTCTTTCTACACGTAGGGATTCACTCGTGGCATTGAACATTCGGAATCGAGCGACCGAGGAGCTCGCCGCGACCCTGGCCAGGTTGACGGGAGAAACCAAGACACAGGCAGTTACTCGAGCGTTGCAGGATCGCTTGGAACGAATTCGGCGGCGCCGCGTAGGTCGGAGTCTCGCAGCGGAACTCGACGAGATCGCCCTGCACTGCGCATCCTTGCCGGTGCTCGACGACCGGACGGCAACGGACATCCTGGGCTACGATGACCGCGGCTTGCCGGACTGATGGTCATCGATACCTCGGCCTTGGTCGCGATTCTTCAGGATGAGCCTGAGCGCGGAGCGTTCAACGAAGCCATCGAGGCAGCCGACCGGCGGTCCATGTCAGTCGTTTCGTTCGTCGAGGCATCGATGATCCTTGAGACACGATTTGGACCGGATGGCGTGCGAGCGCTCGATCTGGTCATCGCGAAAGCCGGCATCGAGCTTGTCCCAGTCGACGCCGAGCAAGCTCATGCTGCCCGAATTGCGTTCCGCGCCTACGGCAAACGGCGTCATCCCGCTGGCCTCAACTTCGGAGATTGCTTTGCGTACGCCTTGGCAAGAACGCTCGGAGAGCCGCTGCTGTTCAAGGGATCGGACTTTTCGTTGACCGACGTCGACGTGTCGTAGGTCAGGGCATTCGAGTTCGTCCACATGCCGTAGCGAAGCAGGTTCCGGCGGCGCCAAGTGCGCCTGCGCCCGTCGTGAGAGCCGCCCCGCGGAACGGCCATCGTGCCGTGTCGAGGTGGTTTTGGGATTCCCGGCCGGGGCCTCAAACAGCACGCAACATTTTGGCGACCGTATTCGTCAAGCCTGCGGCGAATGCCGTATCCCCGGCAACCGGGGAGACGATTGAGCGCACCGACCTGGTTCGGGCCGATAGCGACCGAGAGCCGGTCGCCTCTCAGGGGGTGTATTGCGGTACGACGTAGGGGCCTTCTGGCACGAACGCCACCCGGGGGTCGCCGGCTTCGGCCACGCTCCGGGCAATGGCTTCTTCGACCGAATCGATCATCGCGACACCGGTCAGAGCACGCTCCTCTTGATTCAGGCCCGTTGTGTACAGCGAGACGGTACCGGCACGCATGGGGGCAAGCTGTTTTTCGGTTTGCCATTCGTCGATGTCGGCATGCTGCTTGTCGAGAAGACTGTCCAGGAACCGGTCCGGCCCTAGGGCGATGAGACGCCGCTGCGCATCCACGTATTCCGAAGATCCCATGCCCTCCGAGCAGGCCGAGACCACGATGAGGTGCCCCCGTGGCTCCAGGATGTCGAGGGGGCCGACCATCCCCTTGACCGTCTGGTAATAGGTCTTGTCGAGCGGGTAGCCGGCGCTTGACGTGACGATCGTCGGATAGCGCTCAGGCACCGGGAGCTCCGTATAAGCGCGGGTAAACGCCACCGCCTGCAGGTGGCTATCCACAATCTCGCCGTAGTTGACGAAGGACATCCGTCGCTCGTCGTCGAGCACCGTGTTGATCGCGTACGCGCCGCCGATCATTCGGACCACCTCAAGCTGGTCATCGTGCAGTGGATTGTCCTGGAGCACGCAGTTGGCCGCGTTCGGGTCTTCCATGTAACGGGCGCTGTGGAACGTGGTGATCGTGTCGGCGTGCGCGACACCGGGAGCGATGATCTTTCGCCCGCCCGAGTAGCCCGCCATGAAATGCGGCTCCACGAGGCCGATGGCCAGGCGCAGGTCCGCCTCGATAAACCGCCGGTCCAGCTTGATGACGTTGCCGCGCCGGGTGGTGCCGACCTCCACGTGATCTTCGTCGCGGCGGGCAAAATGGTTCGCCACCTGGACCGCGTCGAGGACCCACCTGTCGCCGACCAGCTCGAGCAGTTCCTCGCCCTCGTTGGGTCGGTGCAACCCCGTCGCCACGAGGACGGTGATCGCCTCGGCCGGCATCCCGCTCGCCAGCAGCGTGCGCAGGACGACCGGCAGGATGTCGCCGTTGGGCACGGGACGCGTGATGTCGCAGATCAGGATGCAGGCCGACTTTGATGCGGCAGCGGCCTCACGGAGACCTGGTGCCTTGATTGGGGCGTCCAACGCCTCTCCGACGGCCCCGGACGGATCGGCGAGCACCGGCATAGCCGGTTTGTGCAGGACGGTTGCCCGCCAGTCCGGTGCCACGTTGACGGCCAGGGATCCGCGGTCGTAGTTCATGTCAACGTGCATGGTCGACTCCGACAGGGTCGGCCCGGTTCGCCCGCGCGTGCCCGATTGCGCGCAAGGCGGCGCAGGCGGCCCCGAAGCCGTTGTCGATGTTCACAACGGCGACACCGGGACTGCAGCTGGTGAGCGAACTATAAAGCGCGGTCTCGCCGTTCCTGGCGGCCCCGTACCCGGTAGAGACGGGCACGGCGATCACCAGCCCCGGGACGAGACCGCCGATTACGCTGACCATGGCGGCATCCATCCCGGCGACTGCGATGACCACGTCCATCTCGGCGAGCCGGTCGACCTGGTCGAGCAGGCGCCACAGCCCCGCCACGCCGACGTCGCACACGAGATCGCTGGGAACTCCGGCGTAGGCCAGCGTACGGGCGGCTTCGTGGGCGACGGCCGCATCAGATGATCCGGCCGCCACGATCGCAATGCGGGCCGGGCCTTCCGGCGGCAGGACGTCACCAAGGATGGCGGTCTGCGAGAGCGCGTGGTAGTCGAGGGCAGCCGCATGCTCTTCCCGCAACGCCTGGACCTGCCGCTCCGATAACCGGGTCAGGAACGTGCTGCGGTTAGCGGCCGTAGCTTCATCGAGGATGTGCGAAAGTTGCGCGAGGGTCTTCGTTTCGCACAGGATCGCTTCGTCCAGGCCGATGCGGGCCCGCCGTCCGGCATCCAGCAGGACCTCGCGGCTGACGTCACTCACCGGGTTGCCCTCGGATCACTGCGCTCCCGCGCCGGTACGACGCAAACCCCACGGGCCCGTGGCGATCGGTCCCGGCAAACAGTGCGCGCACGCGCTCGCCAAGGTCGCGCCGCTCGTCCTCATCCAGCAGTTCCAGGGTCGGACCGTCGAGTTCCACCGTGACGGCGTCCGCGCGCACGCGGCAGCGGACCGTGGCAGGCGTCAGCTCCTGACGCAGCATCTGTTCAGCCGAATCGATGGCGTCGAGGACATCATCGGCAATCGATATGCCGGTCTCGACACGGCTCGACAGGCAGGGGGACGCCGGGAGGCCTGCGAACTGCTCGAGACCGTGTTCGGCCGCCAGCCGGCGAATCGCCGCCTTGTCGATGCGGGCCTCGATCCACGGATGACGCACGGCGTGATCCTTGGCCGCCCGGAGGCCGGGGCGGAAGTCGTCGAGGTCGTCCAGATTGGCCCCGGAGAGCACGGTCGACGTCGTGTGCTGGCGGATCGTCCGATAGAGGTTGTGCTTGCAGTAGAAGCAGCGGTTGACCGGATTGCGGAGGTAGTTCGGGTCCGAGAACTCGCCGGCGTCGATGATGCTGAGCGGCCAGCCGGCCGGTTCAGCCAGGGCCCGCAACCGTTCGGTGGCCGCGGCGGGAACGGCCGGGGAGACCGCGTGGAACAGCCGTGTTTCGGATGGTTTCCGTGTCAGCGCAAGCGCGGCAAGCGTGGTGCTGTCGACGCCTCCGCTGACCGCGACGGCAACGGGTCCCATCGCGTCCAGCACGCCGTGCAGGGAGGCCAGCAAGTCAGTCGTCGCGGTCGGCACGCTCAATTCCATCATGATTTCCATCGGCTCGGGCCAACGCCTGCTGTTCGGCGCTGGCACGCAGTTCGGCCCGTCCGGCTCGGCCGGAATCGGCGGCGCTGACGTCGATCATCTCCGCTTTCGCGGAGCGCCGGCCGCCGGGACGCTCGGCAACCTTAACGCGGACAGATCCTGCCGTGCCACCGACGGTTACCATGGTCCGCGGCAGAAGAAGGCGATCGGTCAGCGTCCAGCGCAACCCCAGGGTCGTGGTCTCGAGAAAGCAGCGCTCAGCCACTGCGCGGACCTGCTGGGGGCGAGCCAGCACCTGGACCCGGACCGCCATCCGATTGTGTTTGCCGGAGACGGCCTGCTGCGTGACGTCGAGCACGCCGTCGCTGGCGCGCACCCGCTCGAGCCCGACCGCAAGATCTTCCGGCGACTGGTCGTCCACCTCGAAGGTCAGCACGGCGACCTGATCACCCTGCAGCTCAACAGCCACCGGATCGTAGAACTGGGCCCTGAGGACGTTGCTCCGGCCCTCGAACGTGCTGCTGCCGAACCCGTGGCCGGTGGCGAGCAGTCGCCGAGGCACGAAGTCTGCCGCCTGCTCCGGTGCGAGATGGCGCAGGATGGCGGCGCCGGTCGGCGTGATGCGTTCGCCCTCGACCCCGTCGTCGACCATCACCATGCCGGCCAGCAGCAGGGAAGTGGCTGGCGCGGGAACCGGGAGCAGCCCGTGCTCCGTCTTGACCATTCCCCGACCGCGGGGGAGCGCGCCGCACGACCAGGTGGGCGATCCGGCGGCCTCGATCAGCGCCGCCGCTGCGACCAGGTCCACTGGCGTGTCCAGGCCGCCCAGTTCGTGAAACGCCACCTCGGCCACCGGTATCCCGTGGACCTCGGCTTCGGCATTGGCGAGCAGCTCGAGAATGTCGAGCGCTCGCTCCTGCACCGCCTGCTCCAGTGAGGCCTGCGCGATCCATTCCCGTACCGTGTCCGCCGGCGTTGCATGCGGGGGAGCCGGGCAGGCCACCCGGAAACGGCTTCCGCTCAGGAT
Source organism: Rhodospirillales bacterium (assembly GCA_028824295.1). Classification (NCBI taxonomy): domain Bacteria; kingdom Pseudomonadati; phylum Pseudomonadota; class Alphaproteobacteria; order Rhodospirillales; species Rhodospirillales bacterium. The sequence continues at coordinate 27,071 of JAPPED010000016.1, forward strand.
GCCGTCGCTGTGCGCTTCGAATGCGATGGATACCCGGTCGCCGAGCCGCAGCGCCTGGACCGCCGCCTCCACGGCCTCACCGTAGTCGGGACGGGCGTCGACCATTGCCGCCGCGAACATGTCGCCGGCGGCACCTCCTACGGCATCGAGATGAACGTGCATCGGCAGCTTCTCGGAGGCCCGGGCAGGCGGGCGTCGGGGGATTGGGACAGCGGCACCGCGCCGCTCCCGTCGCTTCGCAACGCCGCTGCGCTGAATGTCGGCGCGGAGTTCGATCGCGCGGATGCGTCCGTCGCCGCGTGCTGTAAGGTGCGGCCCGCGAGTGTACCACCTGTATCAGGCAGGCAATGACGGCCCGAACCGCCCGGATGACTTGCCGGTGCCGCTGCTACGGGTTGTCGAGGGTCCGCCCATCCGCCAATCGCCCGTGAGTTCCAGTTCCATGCAGCCAGTTTGTCTTGTGATCGGTGCCGGCGCCGGTATCGGGAGTAACGTCGCCAGACGCTTTGCCAGCGAGGGTTACCACGCGGTCCTGTGCCGCCGTACCGACGAAGAGGGTCTGAAGAAGTCGGTCACCAGCATCGAGCGAGAAGGCGGCAGCGCGTCGGGGTTCCTGTTGAATGCCGTCGAACCCGACAGCATCGAGGACCGGATCACGGACGTGGAAGCGAACATCGGGCCCATCGAGGTCGTCGTCTACAACCTCGGAGCCCAGATCGGCAACCGCACCCTCTCCGATACGACCTACAAGGCGTTTGAACGCGGGTGGCGCATGGCCACGTTCGGCCTGTTCCGCGTGGCCACCAGCGTGTGTCCGCTCATGGTGAAGCGGGGCAAGGGAACGATCCTGGTGACCTCGGCCACTGCGGCGATGCGCGGCAACAAGGAGCAGCACTCCCATGCGGCGGCCATGGGAGGGCGGCGCATGCTGTGCCAGTCCCTCAATGCTGAATTCAGCGGCAAGGGGATCCACGTCGTCCATATCCTGATCGACGGGTCGGTGGATGCGCCCGACACCCTCGGCAAGATGCTCGGGCCCGAGGCCTTTCAGAAGCTTCGTGAGGAACGGGGCATGGAGCATGACGGGCTGCTGCTTCCCGCGAAGATCGCCGAGACGTACTTCCATCTCGCGCAACAGCATCGCTCGGCCTGGACGCACGAGCTGGATCTGCGGGCGTTCTCCGACCTGCCCTGGTGGAACCACTGATCGCGGGTCCGCAAGTTCAGCGAGTCTGTGTCAGCCGCTAGATGAACCGACGCGCCGGGCACCGCCCGCTCCGTCCCGACACGATTGGGACGGAGGCTGCCGAGATGGAGACTCGCGGGTACCGTCAGGTGGAGCCCGGTCCGCGCCCCGGTGTTGTGCCGCAAGGAAAGCCGGCCTGCCGGTCCGCATGGCGACACCGTGCGGCGGCCATGCGAGCCGATGCGAGTGGAGGAGCGATATGTGCGACGAGAGAACACAGCAAGACGCGGAGGTCTACCTGCGCCGTTCAGGGAACCTGACCCGGCGCAGGTTCGGGGCGCTGTCCCTCGGGACGGGAGCGGCGTCACTCCTCCCCTTGACGGCAGCCGCGCATGCGGTGACGGCCACGGATATCGAGGTGCCGACGCCCGACGGCGTGGCTGACTGTCACTTCGTTCATCCCTCGAGCGGTGCCCATGCAGGCGTATTGGTCTGGCCCGATGCGCTCGGATTGCGACCGGCGTTCGAGGAGATGGGGCGGAGACTGGCCGAAGCAGGCTACGCGGTCTTGGTCGTCAATCCCTACTACCGAACCGCGAAGGCGCCCGTCGCGCCGGAGGGCGCCTCTTTTCGCGACGAGTCAACGCGCGCAAAGATCATCCCCCTGATGCGCGCCCTGAGCCCGAGGCACACCGTGACCGACGCCCGAGCCTTCGTTGCCTTCCTGGACAGCCAGGACGCAGTGGCCGGGGACCGCAAGATGGGAACGACGGGATACTGCATGGGTGGTGCCATGACCATGCGCACCGCGGCCGAGTTTCCCGACCGGATTGGCGCCGGCGCATCGTTCCATGGCGGGAGGCTGGTGACCGACGCGCCCGACAGCCCGCATCTGCTCGTCAGCACGATGGGCGCGCACTACCTGGTGGCGATCGCCGAGAACGATGACGCGAAGGAACCGGAGGCCAAGACCACGCTCCGTAGAGCATTTGCCGCCGCCGGACTGCCGGCGGAGATCGAGGTTTATGCCGGCACGCTCCACGGCTGGTGCTCGCTGGACTCTGCCGTGTACCACGAGGCGCAGGCGGAGCGAGCCTGGGGCCGGCTGCTGGCCCTGTTCGATAGAGCCCTAGCCTGAGGGAATCAACGGCCGCCAACGGCAGCGCCACCTTCGCAGGTATGCGTTGGCCGCTGTCGCGGACGGCTAGACGTGGTCGTCCGGGTGCCTCGCACCGCCTTGTGACGACCGCGTCCGGTGGGCTAGCGATGTACTAGCAGGGGTCCCTGGCATCCATCCAGTTTGCCACGGGGTAGTTGATCATCTCGCATTTCGACCAGTGGTCGACGGTCCATTCGCCGTCGCGGCCCCCGTGCACATAGTGTCCTTCCTCGCGGGTGCTGCCACGGGCAGTGGTTCTCGTCTCGACCCAGCGGCCGTGTTTCTTCCCCTTCGAGAGGGTGCCTTCGTGTGCAACCCGCCATCTGAAGTCCCGGTTGGACGTCCCCGACAGCACGCCCTCCCCGTCAGCCACGCCGCCTCGGCACGTTCCCGACCAGCTGGCACTTTCGTGGGTGGGGAAGCCGATCCAGCGAGTCTGATCCAGGTACCAGAAGTAGCACCCGGGCTGATTCGCCAGTTCGCTCCAGCAATTGAACCACACCGGCTGGCCGAATGGATTTCGCCCCGGGCAGATCACGTCCAACACCGTGGCGGGCCCGTCTTCGCCTGCAGGTCTTGCCAAGACCACCGGCTGCTCGATGCGACCGGAGCCGCCCGCCTGTTGCAATTGTGAGCATCGTGCGAGCTCGAGCTGGCACCGGGCGCTCTCGGCCCGGCACTCCGCCAGCGCCTCCTGAGCGGCCGCTACCCGCAGCACGCCCCACCCCGTTCCGTAGCCGCCGTCGTTGCCGATTGCGAGGGCTCCGCAGGCCTTGCGGGACTGGCCGACCACCTGGCAGTCCCGTCCGCCATGCGTCTGGCACAGGACGAGCGCCTCCGCCTCTGCCTCCTGAGCGTTGTCAGGGTTCCAAGCGATACCCCAGGCGAAGCTACCGATGGAATCCCGTGACAGGGCGATCGAGCCAAAGGGCTCTTCGGCGTGCAGCGGAGTGGAACCACCGATGATCACCGCGGCTAGCGCACAAATTCGCAACGTCTTCATGAGCCCATCCACCTCTCGGACCTTCGGGGCGGACGTAGTACGAACGCCCGAAGGCTGCAGGATAGCCAGCGGGCGATGGCGTCGCAGGTCCGCTTCGTTCCGGCACCCAGCGCTGTGCGGCCAATCGGCGATGATCGTCGGTTCTGACAGCTACCAGATGATCTTGCCGGGATCGCCCTTGTACAGCGATCGAATGTAGGCGATGACTTTCCAGATCTGCTCGTCGGTCAGGCTGCTCGACCAGCCGACCATGTTGGTTCCCTTCCGACCCTTGGCAATTGCCTTGAAGATCGTCGCGTCGGTCGGTCGATACACCCACTGGTCGTCCGTGAGGTCGGGACCGACAGCGCCGCCCGCCTCCTTGCCGTGACAGGCATAGCAGCCGGTCTGGGCCCACAGCCGCTTGCCTTCCGCGATGGCATCGGGATCGCCCGTGAAGGGATTCGCGTCATCCGCGGCACGAGCCGCCGCGGCGCTCGCGACGGTCGCCGCCAGCGCGGCGCCGAGCATGGCATTGAGAACAGGCTTGAAACGCATCCTGCCGGGTTCCCCGCGAACGTTTGCAGACATAGACCCCGGGGAGAGTGTGTGCTCTCCCCGGGGCCCTGCGGTTGCGGCGCGTCAGCCCGGGCTGACGCTGCGCCGAATCATCTGTCGAAGAGACCGAACACCATCAGGTAGCCACCCTTGCGGCTGTCCTTCAGTTGCGGTGCTCCACCTTTCCCGAAGATGGCCCAGCCCGTCCAGCCGCCGAACCCGGCCGGGACGGCAACATACTGCTTGCCGTCAATGGCGTAGGTCATCGGGCTGCCGAAGATGCCGGTGCCGATGTTGTAGGAAAAGAGCTCTTCGCCGGTTTCCTGCCGGTACGCCTTGAAGTAGCCCTCCGGCGTCCCCGCGAACAGCAGACCGCCGCCCGTGGTGAGCAGGCCGCTGGTGTAGGGGGACGGCGCCTTGACGGTCCAGGTCTTCTCCCCGGTCCGTGCGTCGAACGCCACCAGCTGTCCGTAGCCGGGGTTCCAGCCGATCGTGCCGATGCCCCAGTAGGGCTTGCCGACGGTCCGCACCGGCGGGTTGAGCCCCTCGCCGAGCGGGGCGCTCTTGATGTCCACACAGATCTCGCGGCTGGGCACGAAGATCATCTTGGTGTGCGGATTGACCGACATGGGATTCCACCACTTGCCGCCTTCGGACGCAGGACAGATGTCCTTCGCTTCGTAGTCGTAGCTCGGCACCTTCTCGGGGTTCACGATGGGTCGGCCCTCGGGCGTGAACCCGGTCATCCAGTTGACCTTGGAGATCGGGACCCCCCAGACGAAGCTGCTGTCGGTCCGGTCGATCGCGTACAGGAGACCGTTGCGGTCGCCGTGGAAGTACAGCTGCCTGCCGTCGACGTCCATCAGGACGGGCTCGTTGTTGCCGTCGTAGTCCCAGACGTCGTGCGGGGTGTACTGGTACCAGTGCTTGATCTCTCCGGTCGAGGGATCAAGGGCGAGCGTGGTGTTGGAGTAGAGGTTGTCCCCCGGGCGGTCGACGCCGTCCCAGTCGGGGTTCGGGTTGCCGACGCCCCAGTACAGGGTGTCGAGTTCCGGATCGTAGGCACCGGTGATCCACGCCGAGGCGCCGCCGTACGCGGCGGATTCTGCACTCCCCCAGGTATCGTGATTCGGCTCGCCCGGCGCCGGGATGGTGTAGCGCCGCCACGCCTGCTCACCGGTTTCGGCGTCGAGCGCTTCGATGTAGAGCCGGGTGGGGTATTCCGCCCCGGACAGGCCCACGATCACGTTGCCCTTCACGACCAGGGGGGCAACGGTCATGGTGTACGCCTCTTCCCAGTTCCCGATGTTGGTGTGCCAGACGACTTCACCCGTCTTGGAGTCGAGGGCTACCACATCGGAATCCGGTGTCGCGACGAAGACCTTGTCGCCGTACAGCGCGACGCCACGGTTGCCGATGTCGCAGCACATGTTGCCCGCGACCCCCTCCGGAATCTCGTCGTAGTACCGCCAGATCTCGTCGCCAGTGCGAGCGTTGATCGCGAAGGTCCGGCCGTGCGAGGCGGTCGCGTACATCACGCCGTTGTTCACGAGCGGCGTGGTGTTCTGCGCGTCGAGAACGCCGAACGAGAAGGTCCACTTGGGTACCAGGCGTTTGACCGTCTTGGTGTTGATCTGGGCAAGCGGGCTGTACCGAGTGCCCGAGTAGTCCCGTGGCGCCATGAGCCAGTTGTTGGGATCCTGGGCTGCCTCAAGCAGCATCTCATCGGTTACGTAGTCCTGCGCCGAAGCTGTGCTCGTAACCAGTGCTACCGCGCCGGCGACGACTGCTCCCAGGATGAGGGAACCGGTCCTCCGAACGGTTTGAGTAGTCATTGCAGTTTCCTCCCATCGAGGATGAGCATCCATCCTCTGCGGGCAGAGCATACGGGCTGAGAACCCGACGCCAAGGAAGGCCAAGGGCATCCGCCCGCCTCCGAGGCGATCCGGGGCCGGTTCCCAGGGTTCAGGGAGGCGCACTTGTGGGAACGTCAACCATCTAAAATAATGATAATAATGACAGACTCTATTCGTTTACCTGATGCAGGGCCCACGGCTGATGACACTTGTAACTGCGCGTCCGAAATATCTGGTGAACTGCGAGCACTGCCGGGAGGGACGCTGCCTGCGGTGGCCAGCGCGGACGGAACGGCGGCTTACGAAGACATCTTGGCGAGAAAGGGTTTGCGAACCGTCACCGCGCCGCGCGTCCGCTCGTGCCACTAGGTGGCAACCGGCACGGTGACCCCGATGAGTGCGTCCCGGGTGACCAGGCCGGCCAGGTCTTCTTCGCTCATGCCGTCCGTGCCGGCCGGGCGCATAGGCAGGATCAGGTAACGCATGTCGGCGGTACTGTCGTGCACCCGGATGCTGACGTCAGGGTCGAGATCGGTGCCGAACTCGGCCAGCACGCGGCGCGGCTCGCGCACTGCCCGGCGGCGGTAGTTCCGGGACTTGTACCAGTCGGGGGGAAGACCGAGCAGGAACTTCGGATAGCACGAGCACAAGGTGCACACCACCAGATTGTGGGTTCGGGGTGTGTTCGCCATCACGAGGATCGGAATCGGCCCGATATCGATGCCGAGCTCCGCTGCGGCCGCATTGGAATCGGTCAGCAGGCGCTTGCCAAAGGCGTGGTCGACCCAAGCCCTGGCTACGAGACGTGCGCCGGTGCTCGGGTTTAGGGCGTCCATCCGCTCGACCTGTGCCCGCATGTCGTCCGCGCTGAAGATCCCCTTCTCGACAAGAAGCGAGGTCACCGCCATTTGCATCACCTGGTGTCGGACGAGAGGGGTGTCCTCCAGATCCGGTTGCGGGGGGTGGTGGTGCGTGGGATCCACGTCGTAGCCGTCGTGGTCGTGGCCGTGCGTGTTCCCGCCGGCAGGCCCAGTCATTCGGTATCTCCCGACACCGGTTCGAGCCAATGCTCGTAGATTTCGATTTCGACGCGGTCGCGCTCGCTGCCACGGTAGTCGGGCCACAGCGACCTGCTGGGGAATCCGACGCGGTAGAGCGTCTCCAGAGCGGCCTCCCGGTCGCCGTAGGCGAGCTGCTCCGGATTCCGGAAGCGTCCGCAGATCCGTTCTACCTGGCCGATCTTGCCGCGGCAGTACCAAGGCGTGCGCACGTGCCCCGGAGGGAACCGTTCGGAGACCCGGACGCGGCCGCCACGCGCATATCTTGGTGCCGGGCCGCTCACCGGAGCGCCTCGTGGCGCCCCGCTTCGATCTCCGCCATGCGCTCGCCAAGCTCGTCGACCTCGATGACCCTTTTTTCGAGCAGGAGGTTCGTCATGGAGGCCATCCACCGCTCGTAATAGCTGTAGCGGTCGTAGGCGTCGGCGCCGAGTTCCTCGATCCCGCGGCGAAGCTCGTCGACCGTGAGGATTTCCTGCTGCCTCAGGAGCACCATGAGCGCGTCGACCCGCTTCTCCCACGGCGCGGGGTCGCGTTCCGCGCGGTCGATGGACCCGGCCTCAAGCCCTCCCATGTCGTGGTGGCGGCGTGCTCGGTCCATCGCTTTCTCCTCCACGGTCCTGGCTTCAGGTCTCTGCACCCTGGCCGTCGCGGCGCCGGCGTTCGCAGACTACCTGCCGCGCGCCTTGTCCTGCTCGTCCGTTCCCGGCAATGCCGGGTCATCCGGATGGAACCGTGGTTGTCCCACATGCTACCCGCCTTGCGCGGCATCGTGAACGCACCGGTACCGCGCCGACGCACCGGCGCGCGAAGGGTTACCGAAGCCCACTGCCGGGGAACAAGCGGTCCGCCAAGACCCCCGGCAGTTGGTGGAACCGCCGCTTTGACCTGGACGGCACTTCGGATGGGCGCTGCCCGGCGATCCTCAGGGGTTGGCTGCCGGGCTCGGCCGCGCGTCTTCGACGCGCTGCGGCGTTTCTACCGGAGCGCTTCGGCGCTGTTATTCGGAGTAGGGGCCGGTGCTGTCGATGGCGGCCGCGTACTGCGGAACACAGATCCCGAGGTACCCTTCGGCGGCTTGCTGGAGTTCGTCAAGGGATTCCAGCCCTGCCAGAACCTGCTCGGGCTCGCGCAACAGGGCATCGACACCAACGCCGGGTCCCTGGGCGAGCTCCCGCATCCACTGCCGGCACAGCCCGCCGACTTCGGACTTCAGGATCTGGTCGATCACTGGTACGCAGGAGTGAAGGTACTCCTCGGCCATCCGAACTGGTCCACCTCGGCCGGCGAGAACCGCGATGAATCCGCGCGCGACGGCCTCGTCCGGACTGTGCAGACGAGACGTCCCCCACGGCTGGAGTTCCGCCCACAACGTACCGCACCGATCATTCCAGGCAGCCACCCGTTCCCGCGCAGCATCGCTCTCCGTTGCCTGTGCGTGGACGGGGCCCGGTTCGGCGAACGAGATGGACAGCGCAGCGATGGCGCAATAGGCGAGTGGTCTGGTCACGAGGGCCTCCCCGGGTTCGTATCAACCTGCGGGGCGACCTGGCCGGCCCACGGCAATCGACCGAGCATACGCTGCCCGACGACGCGTGGCGGCCCTTCCTCGGCTCTGCTGTGTCGGGTTGGTCCCGGAGACACGGGAGGACTTCACGCGGGGGCGGCAGACAGGGTACGACCACGCGACCCGGCAGCGGCAGGTCGTATGCGTGACGGCGCCGGACTCCCGGCGAGCCTGTCGCGGGGAGCGAACAACTACCATCTGGTGATCGGGCTCCGCGGGCCTGAACACCGGGATTCGGGGAGCGGGTAGCCGAAATTCTCAATGGCGGTCGGTGACGAGATGACAGCGGGCGGTACGACCACCAAAGCCGTGTTCACGATCGGCCACTCCAACCACCCGTTGGACGGGTTTCTGGCCCTTCTATTGCAACACGGCGTCACCGCGCTCGCCGACGTGCGTTCGGTGCCCCATAGCCGCCGCCACCCGCACTTCAATCGCAAAGCACTGGCCGCGGCGCTCGAGACGCGCGGCATCGACTACGTGTTCCTCGGTGGAGAGCTGGGCGGACGGCCCAGGGATCCTGCGCTCTACGAGCATGGACGTGTCAGCTATGAACGGGTCATGCGCACGGAGCCGTTCCGGGCAGGGATCGGCCGCGTCCTGCGGGGAGCGGCGAGGCAATCGATCGCTCTCATGTGTGCGGAAAGGGAACCGCTGGACTGCCACCGAACGCTGCTCGTCGCCAGGGCGCTGGATCTATGGGGTCTGGAGATCCGGCACATCCACGCCGACAGGAGGGTGGAACGTCATGCCGACGCGATGGATCGCTTGGTCGAGAAATTCAACCTGCACGCGGAAGGGGACCTGTTCCAAGGGCCGCGCTCGCGCGCGGAACTCGTCAAGGAAGCCATGGCGCGCCAGGCCGGCATGGCTGCATGGTCCGATGGCCGTACTGACGCCGGACGGCGGCGGAAAGGCGATGGCTGGACCTGACGACCGGGTCCGACGGGAATGCGGCAAGTTGCTTTCTCAGCCACTGCCTGCAGCCGGTGGCCCAGCAGCTTCGGCGTGCGACTTGGCCGGCGGCCGTGCACCTGCGTCAATGCCGTTCAGGTTGATTTGCTGTGGATTCCTCTCGTGATGCGATCGGAGGGTCGAACCTCCGGGACACCCGATCAATGTCCGGAGAGGCGCCCGTCGTCGTCGATCAGAATCAGCTTCGTCGGTAGGCTAGAGCTCCATTTCCACATGACCAGATTGATGTCGTCGGGACTGCTGCCAATGGCATAGCTTCGGACCCGCATGCCCACATACCCCGCCGCGATCAGCCGGTCTGCCAGAGCCTGTGAGGCGGGGATCGAACCAGCCAGCATTTCTGCTTCCCAGCGATGACATGCAAGATCGGCTTCTTCTATACCCAATGTGAGGCGCTGCTCTTCGTCCGATGCATTGAAGACGGGTTCCGCGTCAACCTCGTACGCACAGAGCGTGAGTGGTTGGATTGGCCGGCCCGCGGGCTGGGCCTCGCGTATGGCGGTCAGCACCGTGAGCGAGGTGTAGATTGCCGGAATACCACGCCGATTAAAGCGCCCACCGTGGCGTCGCGCGCCTTCGCCGGATAAGGGAGTCCATGCCCACTGCGGATTGTGTGCCCGGTACACCAGCTCTTTGAAGTGCATCAGTTGGCGGAAGATTCACGCATAGCCGCCGGCCATGACGCGGTCGAGATACGCATGGACGTGGCTGGCCCGGCCGTCACGCACCAGTTGATCCGGTGTCATGCCTCCGAAGCCGGGCAAGGGCTCTGCCCGGAACCAGGCATAGGCTCCGATCGGAGACCCTGTCTCGGCCTCAATGCGGTTGAGGATCTCCAACATCTCGCGCAAACGGGTCTGGGTCTTCCGCGCTCGGATTCTGGTCTGGCGCGAGAACGCATCCTTTCCGAGCCCCAGTGTCCCCGCGATCTCGGACTTGGTAGTCCGTAGCGCATTGGCAATGAGAGTCGGCGAGAAGACTTGGTCTTCGACGAAATTCCGGAATTGCATGTCACAACCTCAGGTATGTTCACGCATGTTAGCGTCATAAAATGTGCTAGTCGAGTGCGGCCCAAACCACCCTTTCGGTGAATACTCGGGCGGCTCACTCCCCTCTGGCGAACCTGAAAGACGATTACCGCTGACATTCAAAAGAGGGGGCCCAAGCCAAACTGGGCCATCTTGGCGGTTGGACGAAGCATTCGTCGGTCGCGCCACTACGGTCACGGATCTGGTTCACCAGGTTTCTGCCCCGCCGGTGTTGCAGTCAGTGCGAAGAGGTCAGCTGAACATCCCGCAACCGCCGAGGCCGACAACTCCGGCACGCAAGCGCCGACATGCCGCCGCCTCTCGCGAGCACCGGTCCATTCGAAGATCGAGCAGAGGTTGCCCAGGAGAACAGCGAAAAAATCGCCAGTTTGCGCCTTACAATCTGCCACTGACGCAAGTACCAACATTGCACTTGCTAGACAACGGCTGAGTCCATGCGAACCGTCTCCCTAATGACCGCCAATCAGGAATTCTCGAAGCTGATTCGGGAGGTGGAGGGCGGCGATGAATTGGTCATCACCCGGCGCGGTGTGCCCATCGCGATGCTCGTCCCCCACCGGGGCGATCGGACGGTGGACCCAGTTTGGACGGCGGCGTACCAGCGCATGATGGCACGGCTGGAAGACGGTGCCTCGCTCGGCGGCCTGAAAATCCGGCGCGACGAGCTCTATGACCGTTAAGGGCCGATTCTCCCTTGACACGAACATTCTTGTCTATGCCGTTGACCGCGATGCCGGAGTACGCCACGAACTGTCCCGGGCGCTCGTGGGTCGGGCCGCCCGGAGCGACTGCGTGCTCGCCGCGCAGGCACTTGCCGAGTTCTTTCACGCAACGACACGAAAGGGCCTTCTCGCGCCTGCGGCTGCAAGCGCTCTCGTGCGCGATTGGCTCGACGTCTTTCACGTGACTTCGGCCGACACGGTGGCCCTGGTCGAAGCGATGGATGCAGTCGGGGAACACCGGCTGTCGTTCTGGGAGGCGATGCTCTGGGCCACGGCCCGGCAGAGCGGTTGCTCGGCGATCCTCAGTGAGGACATGCAGGATGGCCGGCGCCTGGGCGGCGTCGAGTTCTTCAATCCCTTCACGGAAGATGCTTCTGCCCGCCTTGAGCCGCTGTTGGCACCATAGTGCCCGAGTGACTGCCTGATCCGCCGCCAGGTCGACGGCGCGAACCACCGCTGTGCGGCACGCGGACTGTGGCGATCCCGCGAGACGGTTGGCATCGCCGTTCGAGAGGGAGGGGCCCCAAGCTGACCGGGCCATGTTGGCAATTGGGCGAAGCGACGGCCGACCGCGCCTTAGCGATCCTGAAACCTGTTCGCCGGAGTTCTCGTCGGTCGGTGTTGCAGTCAAGGCGGGCAGAGCAGTGGGACATCCGTGAGCAGGGCATGCCGATTAGTCTGCTGCTTCCGGGAACAGTCCCGGCAGCCAACGCGACGCCAGTCGTGCCGGGAAAGCGAGCCGAAGCGGGGCGTGCGAGGATTCGGACTGCAAGGCTCCGTGCTTCAGCAGGGCAGAGGTCACCCGACGGGCTTGCCGTTCCCTCGTTCCCAACAGGTTCGGAAGGTCGCCGCGCGGCAGTTCGCCGCGGAACAACACCGCCTCCAGCACGGCGCCTGATTTCATGGGCAGGGTGCCGACGCGTTCTTCTTCTTCCGCCCAGACCATGATTCTGCTGTGCAGGCGCTCAAGGGTAACCAGCCCTCCCATGAACTGTACCTGGTCGATGCACAAGCGGAGAAAAAACCGCGTGAACTCCGCCAGTGCCTGTTCGCTCAAGTTTCCGCGTCCGTCGAGATCGTTCCGGCGAGACAGGTCGCAGGCTGCCAGTTGCGCCTTGTAGGCGTCGGCGTGGCGCGCAAGCCCCCGTGCGATCGACCAGACGCCACCGGTGTCGAGTGCGTCCCGGAGCATGGCGTAAGACATCATGCGGGCGACCCGCCCGTTGCCATCCAGAAACGGATGGATCCAGAGGAGGCGGTGATGGGCAGCGGCGGAGGCCATGATCGTGTCCGTCGTGCCAAGGCGGCTGTAGACGGCCTCGAACCGGTCAAGGAAACGCGGCACCGCGCTGGGGCTGACCGGGGAATGCCGACCCACCCGCACGTGGCGTTCGCGAAAGGCGCCAGGGATAACGGCAACACGCTCCTTCGTGTCTGGCTCTTCGATCCAGCGCAGTGCGTCAGGGAGCAGCTGGCAAAATCGGCGATGGGTTTCCGTGAGGCCGGCAACCGTCACCGCGCGATCCTTCAGGCCGCCGCCGTCGATCCATTTCTGGACTTCGATATGGGCCTTCGCCTCAAGCTGGAGATCGCGTTGTTCGGGCTCGGTGCTGTAGTCGCCCTTGAGCGCGCGTTCGATGTCAACCGGATGGACGTCGTGCCCCTCGATCAGGTTGCTGTAGTAGCAGTTCATCGCGCGGACGAGCGTGGCGAGCCCCATCAGCACGCCGTCCGGCAGGCTGCGCCGGAATCCGGTCGACCGGATCGCCAGTTCGACGACCAGATCGGTGAGTTCCGCGCGGTGCTTGGATCCTTCGGTAATGAGCAGGGGACCCATCCGAGCAGTGCGTTCGCCGTGGTCCTCAGCCTCGCCGGAGGCCGCAGATATGACCGGATTCATGGCCGCTTCGTGTACTACGATTAATTCATATTAACATGTAGTTAGGATAACAATCAGGCCTTGGTTGGGCCGATATGAATACCGCTTTATGGGCTGGTTTGCCATGTCTGGATCGGCACCCGATGCACCGGTCTCCGTGCGGTGGCACCAGGCAAGCGCTGTCTGTCGGCCGGTGGGCAGCGGAGGCATGTTCGTAGCGGACTGCATCCGCTTCCCCGAAACGGATGGCGAGGATGGCCGAGGTGTCGATGATCACTTGGGGAAGCCTTCATCGTCATAAAGGGCTTTCAACAGTCTGAGTAAGTAGCTACAATAGGACTACAATCGGGAGGGGAGTCAATGCCGGCGGATGCAGTCGTGCGAGCCCGGATTGATCGGGACACCAAGGACCGGGCGGCGGACGCGCTCCGGGCGATGGGTCTTTCGATGTCAGATGCAATCCGTCTCTTGCTGTTGCGGGTGGCAGAGGAAAGGCGTCTTCCGTTCGCGGTTGAGGTGCCGAATTCCTTGACCGTCCAGGCGATCCAGGAGCTTGAAGAGGGCAGGGGCAAACCGTTCGCCGACGCCGAGGAGTTGTTCGAGGACGTTGGTATCTGAACTGCTGACCCCGGTCCGTTCGACGCAATTCAAGCGAGACGTCGCAAGGGCGCGCAGACGGGGCAAGCACCTGGCCAAACTGCGAGCGTTGCTGACCGCACTGGTTCGACAACACCCCCTGCCGGCACGGTATCGGGACCATGCATTGCGCGGTCCCTGGACCGGTTATCGGGATGTCCACCTCGAACCAGACTGGATCCTGATCTACCGGGTTCGCGAGGGGAAACTGTATTTGGCCCGTACCGGAACCCACGCCGATCTGTTCCGGGAATAAGGGCGAGCAACGAGAGAGGGGAGCGGCCCCCTTCCGGACCTGCACCTCCTGGTCCAGCCGTTAAATGACGCAAGATTGCCCGGTAGACGTCGTCCGGATATCGGCCGCCGCCAGCTTCCCGTGCCTGCCGTCGGGCTAAACCGTCCCGTCGGCACCGAGGATCAACGTGACCTGGCTCGAGAACAGGCCGCCGTTCCCGTGCGCGAGGGCGATCTCCGGGTTGGATTGCTGGCGCTCGCCGCAGTCGCCGCGCAGCTGCCGCACCGCCTCGATGAGCGGGAAGATCCCGTACATGCCGGGATGGCAGCACGAGAGGCCGCCGCCGTTGGTGTTGACCACGAGCCTGCCGCCGGGGGCGATCGCGCCGTCCTCGACGAAGGCGCCGCCCTCGCCCTTGGCGCAGAAGCCGAGGTCCTCGAGGAACATGATCGTGTTGATCGTGAACGCGTCGTACACCTGCACGAGGTCGATGTCGTCCACCGACACGCCGGCCATCGCATAGGCGCGTGGGCCCGAGTCGCTCGCGGCCGTCACCGTCAGATCCGGCATGTTGGTGATGGCGCGGTGCCAGTGGGCCATCGCGCCACCGAGCACCGGGACCGGCGGGCGCTCGAGATCGCGGGCGCGCTCGGGCGAGGTGAGGATGACCGCGCCGCCGCCGTCCGTGACTAGGCAGCAGTCGCGCACCGTGAAGGGATCGCTGATCGGTCGCGAATTGAGGACGTCCTCGATCGAGAGGGGCTCGCGGAGAAAGGCGTCGGGGTTCATGGCCGCCCAGGCGCGCGCTGCCGTCGCCACCTCCGCCAGCTGCTTGCGCGTGGTGCCGTACTCGTGCATGTGGCGCGAGGCGGCGAGCGCATAGGAGGTGATCGGCTGGCGTGGTCCGTACGGACTCTCGAACGGATCGGGCCTCGAGGTCGACACGAGGCGGCCTGACATGGACCGCTGGTTGCTGCCGTAGGCGACGAGGGCCACGTCGCACTGCCCCGTTGCGATTGCCATCATCGCCGTCAGCAGATGCGCCAGGCTCGAGGAGCCGCCGATCATCGACGAATCCGAGAACTTGGGCGCGATGCCCAGGTACTCGCAGAGGGTGAGTGAGCCCATGTTGAAGGTCATCGAGGCGCAGAAGACCCCGTCGACGTCGGACGGACGCAGCCCTGCGTCGTCGAGCGCCGCCTGCACCGCGCCGGCTGTGATCTCGAGCTCGCTGAGCCCGGGGGCCTCGCCGAGGCCGTACGTGCCGGCGCCGACGATCGACGCCGCTCCCCGGAGCCCGGTCATGAGCTCGACTCCGCCGGATGGAACACGACCATGGGATCGTCGCCGGAGCGGTCGATCACGGCGGTGACGGCCATGCCGATCCGCACGGCCTCGGGCGCGATGGTCTCAACCCGGCTCATCATGCGGGGCCCCTCTTCGAGGTCGATCAGCGCGACGTTGTAGGGCGGTCCCTGTTCGGGGCGGCGGCGGACGACGCTGGTGGCATGGACGGTGCCGCGCCCGGATGCCTCGCACTCGCTGAGTTCGCTGCCGCCACAGTGGGGACACAGGGCGCGCGGGTAGAAGATGCTGCGCCCGCAGTCGTCGCAGTGCTGCAGCATGAAGCGCCCGTCGGCCAGGGCATCGAAGTAGGCCTGTTCCGGGCCCGGTTTGGCGGTGTCGGCTGGCATGCGCATGCCCTTTTCAGGTTGGCGGCGGGTTGGCGCGTCGGGCGCCAAATGTAGCGGGCTTACGTCGCGTCGTCGTCCGCGTGCGGCATGGCCACAAACTGGCCGCCCTGGTACTTGACCAGCGGGTCGTCCGGGCCGACGGGCGGCGTCGAGGCCTCGATGTCGGCGCGGTATGCTTCGGCGTTGTCCCTGGGCCGGAAGCCGAGCGCGGCGGCCGCGCGGTTGTCCCAGAACGACTCGTGGTTGGCCGACACCCCGAAGACCACCGTGTGTCCGACCGCCGGTGCGATGAGGGAGCGCTCCACGAGGTGCACGAGGTCCGGGTACGAGAGCCAGGTCGCGAGCATCCGCCGGTCGATGGGCAGGTCCCGGCAGGAGCCGATCCGCAGCGACACCGCCTCGATTCCGTACTTGTCGTTGTAGTACTGCGCGAGGTCCTCGCCGAACGCCTTGGTGAGCCCGTAGTTGGTGTCGGGACGCTGCGGTACCGTCGCGTCGATGGTCCGGGTGCGGGGATAGAAGCCGATCGCGTGGTTGGAACTGGCCCAGACGACGCGTCCGACCCCGTTCTTCCGGCATCCCTCGAACAGGTGGTACATCCCGAGGATGTTGCCGTGGTGGAGGTCGGCGAACGGGGCTTCGCCGGAGACCCCGCCCATGTGGACGACGGCATCGACGTCGCGGGTGAGCGCCTGCATCCCGGCCGCGTCGCCGAGGTCGCACGGGACCACCTCCTCGCGCTCCCGCGCCGGGCCGAGCGGCTCGCGGTCCGACACCCGGAGGACGTCGGCGAGGGCCGGGAGGTGCTCGCGGAGCACCGTGCCCAGGGCGCCGGCGGCACCGGTCAGCAGGAGGCGCCGGAAGCGCCTCGATTGTGCTGGGTTCACTGGTTGGCGCCCGGTACCCAGAGGACGTCGCCGCCAGCCCGCGCCGCCTCGGTCCGTGCGAGGACGAAGAGGTGGTCCGAGAGGCGGTTGACGTAGGCGAGCAGCTCATTCCGCACCACGGCGCGGGCGGCGAGCGCGCTCAGTTCGACCTCGGCCCGCCGGACGATGGCCCGGGCGACGTGGAGATGGGCCGAAGCGCTGGTGCCACCCGGCAGGATGAACGAGGTCAGCGGCGCCAACCGCGCGTTGAGCTCGTCGATTTCGCCCTCGAGGCGCTGCACCTGTGCGGCGGAGATCCGGAGATTCCCGGCCCGCCGGCCGCGCCGGGCGGGCGTGGTGAGGTCGGCGCCGGCATCGAAGAGGTCGTTCTGGATGCGGGCCAGCATGGCGTCGGCGGCCTGCGAGACGTGCAGCCGAGCAATGCCGATGTAGGCGTTCGCTTCATCGATCGCGCCGCCCGCGCGGATCCGGAGAGCATGTTTCAGCACCCGTTGTCCGTTGCCGAGCGACGTTCGGCCTTGGTCGCCACCGCGCGTGTAGATGCGGTCGAGCCGGACTACGGTTGACGGGTCGCGCGCCATCCGGCCTCCGTCGCGGCGAGGGTCGCGGGCCAGTCAGCTTACACCGTACGAGTCGGGGATACCTGACAAGCATGGTCAGGTATGTCCAACGGCTTCCGGATGGCGGTCGCCGGGCTCCGGTATGGTACCTTGGAGCCAAACAGGAGGTCCCATGCCGGTCATTAACCGTATTGCGGGCGGAAGCGACGCCATGATCGAGTGGCGCCGCGATTTTCACCGCCATCCCGAACTTGCCTACAAGGAACACCGGACCGCGAAGCGGGTCGCCGAGTTGCTCCGCTCCTTCGGCGTGGACGAGGTCGTCGAGGGAATCGGGGGCACCGGCGTGGTCGGTCGGATCCGGAACGGCAGCGGCCCCTCGGTCGGGCTCCGCGCCGACATGGACGCGCTCCCGATCCACGAGCAGAACTCCTGCGAGCACGCCTCCTCGGCGGACGGCGTGATGCATGCCTGCGGCCACGACGGGCACACGACCATGCTGCTTGGCGCCGCCCAGTACTTGTCGGAGACGCGGAACTTCGAGGGCGACGTGGTGCTGGTGTTCCAGCCGGCGGAGGAAGGCTTCGCGGGTGCCAAGGCGATGCTCGACGACGGCCTCTTCGAGCGGTTCCCGGTGCGCAACATCTTCGGCATGCACAACATGCCGGGCCTCGAGCAGGGAAAGCTTCGGGTGGCGCCCGGGCCGATCATGGCCGCAGCCGACAACTTCAAGGTCACGGTGCAGGGCAAGGGGGCGCACGGCGCGATGCCCCACCAGTCGGTCGATCCGATCATCGCCGGAGCGGCGATCGTGCAGGCGGTGCAGACGCTGGTGTCGCGGACGAGCGATCCCAAGAACACGCTCGTGATCTCGGTAACCCAGTTCCACGCGGGCGACGCGTACAACGTGATCCCCGACAGCGCCGAGCTCTGCGGGACGATCCGCTACTTCTCGCCTGAGACCGGCGAGATGGTCCGGAAGCGCTTCCCGGAGGTGTGCGAGACCGTGGCCCGCGGGCTGGGCGCCACGGCCGACGTCGACTACCAGCGGGGCTACCCGCCCACGGTGAACCACGCCGAGGAAACGGCCTTCGCCGGCCGGGTCGCCTCCGAGATCACCGGCGAAGCCGTGACGACCGAGCAGATGCAGGTGATGGGATCGGAGGACTTCTCGTTCTTCCTCCTGGAGCGCCCGGGAGCCTACGCCTGGATCGGAAATGGCGATTCGGCCTCCCTCCACAACCCGAGCTACGACTTCAACGACGACAACCTTGCGATCGGCGCGAGCTTCCTTGCCCGGATCGCCGAAGATGCGCTGCGTGTCACGGACTAGCGCCGCCCTCGCGCTCGCGGCCTCGATCGCGCTGGCCCTCCCGGCCAGCGCGGAGACCGTGCTCCGGGCCGTGGTGCACGCGGATCTCAAGAACATCGATCCGATCTGGACCACGGCCTACATCACCCGCAACCACGGGTACATGGTCTACGACACGCTGTTCGCGGTCGATGCGGAGTTCAACGTGCAGCCGCAGATGGTCGACACCTGGGAGGTGTCCGACGACGGGCTGACCTGGACGTTCCGGCTGCGGGACGGGCTCGCCTGGCACGACGGCGCGCCGGTGACGGCGGCCGACTGCGTCGCCTCGATCCGTCGCTGGGGGGCGCGCGACGGCATGGGCCAGAAGCTCATGGACGTCACCGCGGCGCTCGAGGCGGTGGACGACGCGACGTTCCGCCTGACCCTCACGCAGCCGTACGGGCTGGTGCTGGAGTCGCTCTCCAAGGCGAGTTCGAACGTGCTCTTCATCATGCCGGAGCGGCACGCGCTGACCGATCCCTTCGAGCAGGTCCCCGAGGTGATCGGGTCCGGGCCGTTCGTGTTCGTGGCCGACGAGTGGGTCCCGGGCGCCAGGGTCGTCTACGTCAGGAACGAGGCCTACGTGCCGCGGAGCGAACCGCCGAGCTGGGGTGCCGGCGGCAAGGTGGCGAAGGTCGACCGCGTGGAGTGGCTCTACGTCCCCGACACCGCGACGGCCATGAACGCGCTCCTCGCCGGGGAGATCGACTACTTCGAGCTCCCGCCGCACGACCTCCTGCCGATCATGGAGGCGTCGCCCGACGTCACGGTGAAGCGCCTGGACCCGGTCGGCGTGCAGGGGCACATCCGCCTCAACCACCTGTACCCGCCGTTCGACCACCCGAAGGCCCGCGAGGCGATGCTGTGGCTGGTGGAGCAGCCCCGGTTCCTCCGCGCCGTGGTGGGGAACGAGGAGCACTGGCGCTCGTGCCCGGCGTACTTCGGCTGCGGCAGCCCCTACGAGACCGACGCCGGGGCGGAGGCGCTGATGGGGTTCGACCCCGAGCTGGCACAGTCGCTCCTCGAGGAGGCGGGCTACGACGGCCGGCCCGTCGTGCTGATGCAGCCGACCGACGTCGCGATCCTGAGCGGCGCGGCGCTGATGCTGGCGGGCGTCCTGCGGGACGCCGGGGTGAACGTGGAGCTCCAGGCGATGGACTGGAGCACGCTCACCAGCCGCCGCGCGCTCGACGCGCCGCCGGAGGAGAACGGCTGGAACATCTTCCCCACGTGGTTCATCGGCATGGACGTCGTGCACCCGCTTGCGAGCGTGGTGACGAGTGGCGGGTGCCGCGAGCGGGCGTGGTTCGGCTGGCCGTGCGATCCGGTGATGGAGGAGCTCCGCGAGGCGTTCGCGTTCGAGAACGACCCGGGACAGCGCTTCGCGCGCGCCGAAGCAGTGCAGCAGCAGGCATTCGCGCTGGTGCCGTACGTGAACTTCGGGGAATGGTTCAACCCGGTGGCGTTCCGGTCCGACCTCGAGGGCATCCTCGAATCGCCGATCCCGCTCTTCTGGAACATCGCGAAGCGTTGAGCGGAAGCCCGATCCGGTGACCGGCTTCCTGCTGCAGCGGCTGCTGGCCACCATCCCGGTGATGGCGGTCGTGGCCGTCGTCGTCTTCCTGCTGCTGCACCTGGGACCGGGTGACCCGGCGGCGGTGATCGCCGGCGACTACGCGACGCCCGAGGACATCGAGCGCATCCGCGACCGGCTCGGGCTCAACGAGCCGCTCCACGTGCAGTTCCTGACCTGGATCGGCCAGGTGCTGACGGGCGATCTCGGGATCTCGATCTTCTCGAACCTGCCGGTCGCACAGCTGATCGCGCAGCGCGTCGAACCGACGCTCGCGCTCTCGATCGGGACGCTGATCCTGACGGTCGTGGTCGCGGTGCCGCTGGGCGTGGCCGCGGCCTGGCGGGCAGGCGGCTGGCTCGACCGCTGCCTCATGGGTGGCGCGGCGCTCGCCTTCGCGGTGCCGGTCTTCGTGATCGGCTACATCCTGATCTACGTCTTCGCGATCAAGCTCTCGCTGCTGCCCGTCCAGGGCTACCGGCCCCTGGCGGACGGCGCCGTGCCCTTCCTCCGCCACCTGGCGCTGCCGGTGGTGGCGCTCTCGTTCGTCTTCATCGCGTTGATCGCCCGGGTGACCCGCGCGAGCGTGCTCGAGGTGCTGGGCGAGGACTACATCCGGACCGCGCGCGCGAAGGGGGTGACCACGTTCCGGCTGCTCCGTCGGCATGCCCTCCGCCCGGCGCTGGTGCCGGTGGTGACGGTGATCGGCATTGCCTTCGCGCTGCTCGTGGGCGGGGTGGTGGTGACGGAGAGCGTCTTCAACATTCCGGGCCTCGGCCGGCTCACGGTCGATTCGGTGCTCCGGCGCGACTACCCGGTGATCCAGGGGCTGATCCTCGTGTTCAGCGCCGCCTACGTGATCACCAACCTGATCGTGGATCTGCTGTACAGCGTGCTCGATCCGAGGATCCGCGAATGAACGCGATCCGCCGGAACCGCTCGGTCCAGATCGGGATGGCGCTCCTCGCGCTGGTGGTGGTGACCGCGGTGCTGGCGCCGCCGATCGCCGGCATGGACCCCCTCCGGATGACTCCGGAGGACCGGCTCACGAGCCCCGTGGCGGCGCACCCCTTCGGGACCGACATGTTCGGGCGCGACATCCTGGCGCGGACGCTCCACGGCGGGCGCGTCTCGCTGAGCGTCGGGCTCATGGTGGCCGCGGTGGCGCTCGCGGCCGGGCTCGGGATCGGCCTGGTCGCCGGCTACGTCCGGGGGGTCGACCGGATCGTGATGCGGGTCATGGACGGGATCATGGCGATCCCCGGCATCCTGCTCGCGATCGCGCTGATCGCGCTTTCGGGCGCCACGCTCACGACGGTGGTCGTCGCGATCGCGGTGCCGGAGGTGCCGCGCGTGGTGCGCCTCGTGCGGAGCGTCGTGCTGGCGGTCCGGGAAGAGCCCTACGTCGAGGCGGCCGTCGCGGCCGGCGCCCGGCTGCCGCGGCTCTTGGTCCGCCACGTGCTCCCCAACACGCTGGCTCCCCTGATCGTGCAGGGAAGCTACGTCTGCGCCTCGGCGATGATCGTCGAGTCGATCCTCGGGTTCCTGGGCGCGGGCATGCCGCCCGAGGTGCCGAGCTGGGGGAACGTGATGGCCGAGGGGCGCACCTTCTTCCAGATCGCACCCTGGATCCTGTTCTTCCCGGGCGCCTTCCTCGCGGTGACCGTGCTGTCGGTCAACCTGCTGGGCGACGGGCTCCGGGACACGCTCGATCCGCGGCTCCGGGGGCGGTTCCAGTGACGGAGACCGCGAACCGCACGGTCCTCTCGATCCGCGACCTCACCGTGGAGCTCCCGGTGGACGCGGAGCGTGCCCACGCGGTCGAGGACGTGTCGTTCGACGTGCAGGCCGGCGAGATCGTGTGCCTCGTGGGCGAATCGGGGTCGGGGAAGTCGGTGACCGCGCAGGCGGTGCTGGGTCTCCTGCCGCCGGGCCAGCTCCGGGTCACGGGCGGCGCGATTGAGCTCGAGGGCGAGGACCTGCGGACGGCGCCGCCGGCGCGGCTCCGCTCGCTCCGCGGGCGCGCCATGGCGATGATCTTCCAGGAGCCAATGACCGCGCTCAATCCCGTCCTCACGGTGGGCGAGCAGGTCCGCGAGGTGTTCGAGACGCATGGCGTCCTGAACCCATCCGAGCGGCGCGAGCGGGTGATCGAGCTGTTCCGCTCGGTTCAGCTCCCGGATCCGGAGCGTCTCGTGCACACGTACCCGCACCAGCTCTCGGGCGGCCAGCGCCAGCGCGTGATGATCGCGATGGCGTTCGCGTTGGAGCCCGCGCTCCTGGTCGCGGACGAGCCCACGACCGCGCTCGACGTGACGACGCAGGCGCGGATCCTCGAAATCATGCGGACCATCCAGCGGGCGCGCGGCAGCGCCGTGCTGTTCATCACGCACGACTTCGGGGTGGTGGCCGACATCGCCGACCGGGTCGTCGTCATGCGGACGGGGCGCGTGGTGGAGCAGGGGCCCCGTGACCAGATCCTGCGGTCGCCGTCGCACCCGTACACGTGCATGCTGCTGGAAGCGGTGCCGGGCCTCGAACCGGAGGCGCGGGACGGCAAGGCCGACAGCGCCGCGCTCGAGGTGCGGAACTTGTCCAAGACGTTCGCCGGGGGCGGCTGGTTCCAGCGCGGCCGGACGGTGGAGGCGGTGCGCGACGTCTCGCTCGTGGTGCGGAAAGGCGAGACGCTGGCGGTCGTGGGCGAGTCGGGCTCGGGCAAGTCGACGCTTGCCCGCTGCACGGTGCGCCTCACGCGGGCGAGCAGCGGGGAGGTGCTGCTGGCCGGCGAGGACATCGCGCAGCTTGAGCCCCGGGCGCTCCGGCCGTTCCGCCGGCGCATCCAGATGGTCTTCCAGGATCCGTTCCGCTCGCTCAATCCGCGGCGAAACGTGGCGGCGGCGCTGATCGAGGGCCCAGTCAACTACGGGGTGTCGAGGGAGGAGGCGCTGGAGCGCGCGAAGCGGCTGCTGGGCCTCGTGGGGCTCGGGGACGATGCGCTCGGGCGTTACCCGCACCAGTTCTCGGGCGGCCAGCGCCAGCGGATCTGCATTGCCCGCGCGCTCGCCCTGGAGCCCGACGTCCTGATCGCGGATGAGCCGGTGTCAGCGCTCGATGTCTCGGTGCAGGCGCAGGTGCTCGACTTGCTGGCGGACGTGCGCGAGCGCTTCCAGCTCGCGATGCTCTTCATCACGCACGATCTCCGGGTGGCGGCGCAGGTGGCCGACCGAGTGGCGGTGATGTCGAAGGGGGAGATCGTGGAGACCGGGCCCGTCAGTGACGTGTTCGGAAACCCCCGGCACCCGTATTCCAGGGCGCTCTTGGCCGCGGCGCCGGGGCGCGGGCGGCTCTGACGATGGTGGACGCCCTCACCGCTGGCTTGGGGCGTCTCTACGCGTGGGTGCTGAGGCTCGCGGGGCACCGCCACGCGGAGCCGGCGCTCGCCGCGGTGGCGTTCACGGAGAGCTCCTTCTTCCCCGTGCCGCCCGACGCCATGATCGTCCCCATGGTGCTCGCCCGCCGCGAGCGCTGGATCCGGACGGCGCTGATCGCACTGGTGGGATCGGTGGCCGGCGGCTTTCTCGGCTACGCAATCGGGTACCTGCTCTGGGATGTGATTGGCGCGGCGATCCTCGCGTTCTATGGGATGGGTGATGCGTTCGTGAAGTTCCAGGCCTGGTACGCCGACGGGGGCGCGCTGATCGTGTTCCTCGCCGCGTTCACGCCGCTCCCCTACAAGGCTGTGACGATCGCGAGCGGCGTCGTGGGCATGGATCTCGTGGCGTTCGGGCTGGCGTCGGCGGCGGGGCGCGGATTGCGGTTCTTCGTCGTGGCGGCGCTGCCCGCCTTCCTCGGGGAGCGGGCCGAGGCCCTGATCCGCCGGCATGCGCGTGTGGCGACCTGGGCAGGCCTGGTGCTTGCGGCTGCCGTCGTCGCCGTAGCAGCGCTGGCCTAGGAGCGGGACGTGCGGGCGGATGCCGTGGTGGCGGTCGTGCGATGGGTGACAGGCACGCCGCCCGGGTATCTCGCGCTGGCGGTGGTTGCCTCGATCGTGGCATTGGCGTCGGCGCTGGTGATGCAGTACGGCTTCGGATTGCCGCCGTGCGATCTCTGCATCGAGCAGCGCTGGGGATTCGCCGGCGCCGGCGCCCTCGCGGCGGTGGGCCTCCTCGCGCACCGGGCGGGGATCGCACGACGGGCGATGGTGGCCGCGGTCGGCGCGGCGTTCCTGGTGACCGCGGGACTGGGTTTCCGGCATGTCGGCGTGGAGCAACAATGGTGGCCGGGGCCCGATACCTGCACGGCGACCGGTGCGGACGCCCAGACGACGGATGAACTCCTCGACGCCATCATGAACGCCCCCTTGGTCCGCTGCGACGAGATCCCGGCGAGCCTGCTCGGCCTGTCGATCGCGGGCTGGGTGGTGGTGAGCGCGCTGGCGATGGCAGGGCTCGCGGCCGTGGCGCTTGCCCGGAGCCGGGGGGTTGCTCAGTGACCAAGCGGCGACGGACACGACGACGGCAGGCTCTGCGCCTCCCCGGCGATCCGACCCCCGAACAGCGGATCGCGCGCATCCTCCGCGTGGACCATGCGGGCGAGTACGGGGCGAAGCGCATCTATGAAGGTCAGCTCGCCGTGCTGGGCGACACGTCCGCCGGGCCCGTCATCCGGGAGATGGCCGAGGGCGAGGAGCGGCATCTCGCGTCGTTTGCGGAGGATCTCGCAGACCGCGAGGTCAGGCCGACGGTCCTTTTGCCGCTCTGGCACGTGGCGGGGTACGCGCTGGGTGCGGCGACCGCACTCCTGGGTCGGGAGGGGGCCATGGCCTGCACGGAGGCCGTCGAGGAGGTGATCGACGG
Source organism: Rhodospirillales bacterium (assembly GCA_028824295.1). Taxonomy (NCBI): domain Bacteria; kingdom Pseudomonadati; phylum Pseudomonadota; class Alphaproteobacteria; order Rhodospirillales; species Rhodospirillales bacterium. The sequence continues at coordinate 51,857 of JAPPED010000016.1, forward strand.
GCACTACGCAAGGCAGGAGCGGGCGCTCGGCGAGTCGGAGCCGGAACTCAGGGAGAAGATCCGTGAATTCCGTGCGGACGAACTCGGGCACCGGGACACCGCCCGCGCGGAAGGGGCCGCGGCCGCCCCGGGATATCGGGTGCTCAGGCGATCGGTGCGGGCGTCGACCCGGCTCGCGATCTGGCTGTCCGAGCGGGTGTGAACTCGCAGTCTGGGACTTCCGGGCCCAAGACCGGTTCTTCCAGGGGTTCGGTCATTCCCGAGCTTTCTTGGCAGCGTCGACGACGGCGTTGATGTCGACGGGGATCGGGCCGTTGCCTGGTTCCCGCGGGAGATCGTCCGGATGGATCGTCAACGAGAGATCCAGCGCTGCTAGAGCGCGGAGGACCAAACCGACTTCGGCACGCGATTTACCGCGTTCGAAGGCCACGAGCCACTGCCGTCCTGCCCCGATCTTGCTGGCGAGTTCGGCTTGGGTCAGCCCGAGTTTTCGGCGTCTGTCCCGGATGGTCAGGCCGAGTTCCAAGGGGGTTCGGATTTGCATGATGATTCAGATGTCGGCGTTCGCTAACAATACAAGAATGTAGTCGTACGAAGACAAGAGCGCATTGTCGTCGATCGGAGACTTTCCCAAGTGTGCGGGTCCGGCCACTTCGCCAGGAGGGGCGCAACACTGTATGCGATGACGATCGACAGCAGCATCACCTCGCATGAACATCCTGGCGTTCGGGCTCGCGTCGACCGCGAGGCAGGGATTGCGGTTCTTCCCAGCGTTGGCCGTGCCCGCCGTGCTCGGGGCGCTGGTCGGGACCCCTGATCCACCGGCATGCGCGTCTCGCGACCTCGCCCGGCCTGATGCTCGTGACTGCTGTCGTGGTGGCCGCGGTGCGCCGTCGGTTTGAATCAGAGACGCCCGACCGGCATGGCGGAGCCGTGTCCGTCACGCTCAATTGAGGTCGACAGTTTCGCCAGTGGTCCCGCTGTCGCGCCAATCCCGGTGAATATCCTTCTATGACGTGGTCGGCCAGCAAGCCGGGATCAGGCTCACCTGCCGGTCAGGGTTCCCGCTCCAGGCTTCGCACTGCTGCTTCCATCAGACGTTCCACTTCCTGCGCCAGGAACTCCATGGAGCGCGGACTATCGAGTGTTTCTCGGGCGGCGTCCCGGCTCACGAAGCGCCGTATTTCCATGCCGAACGCCGGGAATCGGACGATGTCCCCCACGCTGTTGGCGGCAATCTCCAGCCAGGATGGAGGTGTGCGGTGGTCCCGCATCTTCGCCTGCAACAGGTCCGCGCGGATCTCCGTGCCTTGCACGTGCAGCCAGTGCATGTCCCAGACGTCGCGATAGCGCGGCCGGTCCCGTGTTGCTACGGACGAGGGAAAGGCTACGAGCTTGTTAGCGAGGATCTCCTCTCGGCTCTGCACGGCGATCAGCATGTCCAGATCGGGCAGCACGGCATATTGTCGGGCGATCCTTCGCACCTCCCGCGTGTGGCTCGGCGCGTTGTCGATGTCGAGCTTGACCCTCAGCATGGGAAGGTCGCTGCGGCCGGAAGGAGAGGGGATGGCGATTCGCCAGGAGGCGACCGACACGCTCTCCGACAGCGGGCGCCGCCGCGCGGACTTCGGGAGGGTTACGGATGCGTCAAGGCCGCAGCGCTCCGCGAGTCCCTTCTCCAGGGCGTCGGCCAGACCCGCCAACCGCTCCGCCTCGAAATCCGGCCCGCCCGAGAAGTCCAGGTCCTCGCTAAACCGCGGGGCGCCATGGCAGAGTCGCAGGGAAGTACCGCCCTGGAACGTCAGTTCGTCGAGGAACCCTCCGCGTTCCATCATGAACAGCAATTCGTGATGCAACAGTTCCTTCTCGACGACCGGGCGCAGTCCGTCGAGATCGGGATCCCGCATGGCCGTATCCACCAGGTAGTGGAAATCCTGCCTCATGCCACAGCCTGCTCGGCGAGAATGTCGCGATACGCTTCCATGTCGACCGTGTGCAGATTGCGTCCGACTCGCTTCAGGTCGCGCAGCGCGGTCTCGATCCTGGCGATCCGCAGCGGCCGGCCCTCCATGACCAGGGTGTTCGCCAGAATGTTGCGCACCGGGCGGGCGGTATGCGTGAACTCGATCTCCCCGTAGCGGGTATCAATCAGCCCACCCCGGCCCGTCGTCACGACCGTGATCCGGGAGATGGGGACCTGCGAGATCGCGCCGAATTCCGAGAGCGCCGACTCCAGACTGACATAGCTGTATTCGCCCCGTCGCATGCAGGCCGCGATCTCCTCGACCAGATACTTCCGGGACCGCTGCGACAGCGCATTTACGTAAGTGCCTCTCGCCGCCCGTTCGAGCACACCTTGCGCAACCAGTCGCCGCAGCCCCTCGGAAAAGGTCTTCTCCGAGCGTTCGGGAAAGATCCGGCGCAGGTCGGCCACCGCGAAGACGGACTTGTCCTGCCGGTCCCACAGCGCCAGCGTCTTGACCGCTTCGAGTGACTTCATGGCGTTGCCCCGACCCAATATGTACGCCTTAACCATAGATTTAGAGGATTACTGTGTATATCAGGAGGGTTTGCCCGGCAGGGGCGAAGCCCCGATGACGTGCAGGCAGCAGTCAGCGATGTGACCCGGCGCGGCATGCTCCGGCACCCTCGGTACGACCGCCGCGCGGGAACTGCATCCGGCCCTCGAAAGCCAACGCCCGATCCGGACCATCCGGCACCAGTCGCTGCGCGGATATCGGGATGAAGCCCACGGAGAACGCGACCAGCTCGGCTCCGAGCGTCACCGCTACGCGATTGAACCCGGGCCCCCACCGGTCGGGCGATGTCGCCCATGTCCTCGAGTGGAAGGTCACCACGGTGGCACCCCTGCGGAACTCACTGATCGCCAAGGGAATGATCTTCAGCCCCGCGCACGGTGACAAGGCGTTCACCGTGCCGCTCTTCGGCGCCTTCATGCAGCGGATCATGCCGCAGTTGCGAGGAGACGAAGCGCCCTGCTTTCTCGCAATTTGAAACTGTCAGGCCGGCCGCGAAGCATCAGTCTTCGCCGCCGCCGACCGCCGCATGGTCGAGGGCCGTCGCCCTGCGATACGCCTCTCGCCCTTCGAGCCGGGACCAGTACGCCTCGAAGGCCGGCCGCTTCTCGATCAGGTCAAAATGGAGTCCCCACTGGATGTGCGAGCCCACGTAGACATCGGCGGCCGTGAACGTCTCGCTCGCGACATAACCGCCGCCGCCGAGGGCTTTCTCCAGGGTATCCATCGTCAGGCCGAAATTGCCGTAGCCCACCATCGCTTCCTTATCCTCCGGCGGGGCGAGGCCAAAATTGCGGTTGGTGACCGCGGCTTCGAGCGGCCCGGCGGCGAAGAACAACCAGCGGTAATAGGCGCCGCGCCACGCGGCGGGCGGGGCCAGCCCGGCCTCCGGGAAGGCATCGGCGAGATAGGCGCAGATGGCTGGCGCCTCGGTGACCACAGTCGGGCCGTGGCGGATCGCCGGTACTTTCCCCATCGGGTTGACCGCGAGGTACTCCGCCGACTTCATCGGCGGCCCGTATTCCAGGATCTCGGTGCGGTACGGAACCGCCAGCTCCTCCAGCATCCAGCGGACGATGCGCCCGCGCGACCTCGGGTTGGTGTAAAAGACGATCTCGGTTGTCATGGTGGCTCTTTCCCGCAATCGCGGCGCTGTTCCCAAGGATCGAAGCTACCGAAGTTCCTGCGATTGTCCTCCGATTCGCGGCAGGCGTCCTCTCTAATCGCGGCCTGTCGTCTTCAATAAATCTCGCAACGCCGGCAGCAGCACGGGAACGTCGTTGCAAACGATGTCCCAGACGACGTCATTGTCGATGCGGAGATATTCATGACTGAGGCGGTTGCGTGTCCCGATGATGGTTTGCCAGGGGATCTCCGGATGGGCGTCACGGACCGATTCTGGGATCCGCATTGCCGCATCATCGATGAGCTCGAGGTTGCGCAGGGTGGCGTCGTATGGCATGGGGCTGGAGATGAACACAGCTTGATCCAGCCCGGCCGTATAGTCCCGGACCCTTTCGCAGAAGCCGATCATGTCATCGACGTAGAAGCGCCACTCCCTCGGTTCCCGTTCCCGCTCAGACTTGGAGCGCTTCGCGCTCCACATAGGGACGCAATTCCCGGCGCAATGCGCTGTCGGTCACCAGATCGACGGACCGGCCCAGCAGGTCTTCGATATAGAACTGCGTGCCAATGTTACGCGCGGAGGTTGCACGCCCGGCGAAACGAACAAGGAGATCGACATCGCTGTCTTCAGCCGCTCGGTTGCGGGCGATGGAACCGAACAGGGCGAGATCGGTGACGTTGAACTGCTCCGCAAGGGCCTTCTTATGTGTCCGCAGTAGAGCGAGGACTTCGTCTCTGGTCACCGGCCGTTCCTCGCCAGTCGTGTCCCGAAGATTTCAAGTGCCACGGATCAACTGACCCTAGTCTAGTGCTGCGGTGGTACCGCTATCTTCAGCGTCTATCTTCAGCGTCGAGAGACCGAGGCACCAGGACGCTTGGCAGATGTCGATATCGACCACGTCGCGGGCGGCGTCATGGTCGACATTCAAGCAGTAGGGTTCCCGAACGCGCCACGTTCAGCACCGCTTTGAACTCCGCATACAGCCTGTCCATTTCGGGATAGTGGTGCAGTTTTACTCTTGCCCCCTTCCAAGTTTCGGAGCGGGCCGCTCTCATTGGTCTACTTGAATGTGCCACTCGCCGTTCCATTCCGGTGGTGGACTTGGGACCAAGTATGATGAAGGCGAAGAACGCATGTTTGAAGGTGTATACGCGAAGATGAGGCTGTAAACTGCTTAACCAGTCGCTTCAGCCGACGGCCAACCCGCTACGCGGCTTGCCCGCGGCTGAGTTTGGTCGTTAGACCTTCCATCTGCAATTAGCTTTCGCTAATGCCAAATGCAGCGCGCAGTGCCTTCCGGATGCCCCGCCCAGTCAAGATCACTGGGCGAACATCAACGATCACTAATTCCTTCGTCAATGCAATCGTTCCTGTTATTGAACCGACCGACGATGAGATCCTATCCGTACTACGGGTGCTCGATATGGATGTGGCAGATGTCCGATGCGCATACTGCGGTGATCCAGCAACCGAATGGGACCATTTGGAGCCCATCGTCTCCGAAAAGCGCCCGACAGGCTATATCTCTGAAATCGCAAATCTTGTCCCAGCGTGCGGGAAGTGCAACCAGTCGAAGAGTGGGAGACGTTGGAGAGACTGGATCCAAGGACCAGCAGCTCTCTCCCCGAAAACGCGGGGAGTCCAAGATCTGCAGAAGCGAGTTGAACGCCTAGAGCACTTCGAGGCGATCCATTCTCGTCGTGTTATTGACTTCGAGGCGGTAGTTCCACCAGACCTTTGGGCCGCTCACTGGCGTAATCACGATGAGCTGCATCGAATGATGCGCACGAGTCAGGGAACCGCCGAGCAAGTCCGCAATGCTGCCAAACGTGCAATCTAGGTATAACCAGTCGCTCCGGCCAACGCCGCCCACATGGCGCGGCTGAGCTTGGTCGATATGCACTCGACATATTCGTCGGAATGACCTTGTCCGAACACACGATTTCCGCCCTCGGTGCCATCATCACTGGTGATGGCGGAATGACCCCGTACCGTTCTGGACCTGAACTCGTGAAATTCTTCAACCGGTTCGAACGAGCAGACGAATACAGCGGAGGATTCCCGTCTCGTTGGTACTACGCGGAGGAGTGCATTCGTGAGCTGAACGCAAGCGGTCTAGGTTCCGATGTCGTTGTTGCGACGCTAGATCGTCGACACTTTCTCGGGGGAAAGCACGACCCAGATGCAGTTGCCGAGCACTTGAATCAGTTCCTTGAGTTCGACGGCTACGAGATTCAGGCGTACGGAAAGAAGTGGCGAGTTGTTCCTCTCGCGGAGGAAGTTGACGTACCGACTATTTTGATCCCGACCGGAAGCGTGACGCACGATTTCTTGGCCGAACAAGTTCGGAAGTGTACTGAGAAGCTCCAAGCCGAAGACTATGACGGTGCAATCACGAATGCGCGGTCGATGCTCGAGGCTACGTTAGTATCGCTTGAACGGCAACTTGTCGACGACCCTCCTGACTACGACGGAAACCTTCCAAAGCTGTACCGCCGGGTACAAAAGGAACTCAACCTGACTCCCGGCCAACAGGGTCTAGCCGACAGCCTGCGCCAGATCCTATCCGGGCTCACTAGCGTAACGAACGGCTTGGCTGCCTTACGAAACACAATGAGTGATTCTCATGTCGTCACATATAGGCCGGCGCGGCGCCATGCCCAGCTCGCAGTCAATGCTTCGCGTACCTTGGCCCGGTTTCTTTTCGAAACGCACGAGTATCAGCTCTCAAGGCGGAAAGAGACAGAGCGTGCAGAACAAACGCATTGAGCGAACTGGCCCAATCGCGTATCGATTGGGCCAGTTCGCTAATGCCTCTCGCTATCAATTCAGAAGCCGCAATTCCGGGGTGATGTTCGCGTAAGGGTGAACCAATTGAGTCGCCCTTCGTCGGCACATCCACGTCCCGAATTCGCCACAGACTCTCGGTGAAGTACGCCATCTTGAACTCGGGTTATTCCCCTCGCGAGACCGCCGACGAGTTCGCGTCCGATACGTGCGTTTCGGGTAACGACAGCGACTACGCGGCGTACACTCATACGCAACGCCCAAGCGGAGGCGAGACGCCCCAGGGGAAACTCGCCGCTGCGTCCCCGTGCGAGGATCGTCTCACACGACAAGGCTATCTTCGCCGGCGCTCGGACTGAACCGTGGCGGCGTCCGGTCCGGTTTCGCGTGCCCCATTTGCGATCCGGACCTTTGATCAGTCGAGGCTTTCTCCTTGGGCTTCCACGTGGAAGCTCGGGAGTCTCCCCGACAAGACCAACTCCGGGACCAACCTTCGGACGGAAGGGCGTCGCAGGCTTTCATCTCATGTTCCACCGACTTCGAGCAGCAGCCGGCAATGGTCGCTCGCCCCCATGCCTCCACGCCATAGAGGGCACGAACCGTCACGTCTGCATGGAGTCCGCGGGAGGCAAAGGCGTAGTCCAGCTGGCGGTTCGTCTCGGCCGGCTTCTGGCGGTTGGAGTGCCAGGTCGGAACGTCCCGCGTGTCCCCGGAGCTGTCCAAGGGGTGTGGATGACGCTGCTCTTTCGTTCGGAAGTTGCAGTCCGAGAAACTCGAGGCCGAGCGCCTTGAAGCGATCCCAGACGACGCGTTCGCGCGCATACCACGGCGCTTCGGTGGCTCCGTAGCATAGGTTCAGGTCGCCGGCCGCGAGCATCGGGTAATGGGAAGGGTCAAGGTAGTCCATGAAGCTTTGGAGGTTTGAGAGGATGCGGTGCACTGAGATGTCAGCGTGGCGACCCGGTGTCTCTACGGTTGTGCTCGGGTGCGCCCGCGTCCACCGCGCGTACATTGACACGGCAAGAAACGCCTCTTCTGTTTGTCCGCACGGCACCACGCGCGCAACCGCCAGCGTTCCGCTGCCGCTTACTTCGATTTCCCGCTCGTCGCGCCACCATCCCAGCGCGGGAACCTGCCGGAACCACTCGACCTCCACCTTGTCGGACAGCTGCACGACCAGCGGCCTCCGGTCGAACGACGTCGGTTCCAGGGCGTCATTCTCGTAGCGGAACCGGTCGGCAATCTCGCCGGGCGGATCTCCTGCCTCCTGTAGCAGCGCAAGGCCAACTTCGCCCCGGCTGGCCATCTCCGCCAGTTCAAACCACGGGTCCCGCTTTTGGGCGATGTTCCAGCTCACGCCCCTGATGATTCTATCGGTTACGCACCGCGTCCTGGCTTTTCAGATGACACGCGGGCTTGGCTGGCCATACCGGACGATGCGTCGGCGGGTCCGGACCCACTATGCAGGAAAATCGGCTGCCTTGCGGGATACCCAGCGCTCACAGCCGCGCCCGGCGGCCGAGATCGAATGTAGACAATCGACATGTAGGATCCAGCATGGGCAAATGGATGCGGATTACGACCGCCGGGTTTCGTTCGAACTGACGGTTGATGCCGTGCCATCACCCGCGGACAGAAATTGGTTGTGAACATTATTCACAAAATAGGATTGTGCTGACGTTCCTATCATGATATATAAGTGGCCTTCTCGTCGTGCGATGAAAGGAAACCGTCATGAATCGATCAGCGCTGGTAGGCATCGCCGAGATAGCGGAACTGTTCGGCGTGTCTCGACAGGCCGCCTCTAACTGGCGTGAGCGACATGCCGACTTTCCACCGCCTACTGCGTCCCTGAAGAGCGGCCCGGTATGGGAGTTGCCGGACATACTTGCTTGGGGAGACGAACGTAAGATGAAGGTTAAGGTCGCGAAGGCGGATGCGTTAAAGTCTGGTGCTGATACCGAAGCTAAGTGTGTAGTTGTTGCGATGGTGAATATGAAAGGCGGGGTTGGCAAGTCAACTCTAACAGCGAACATCGGCTGGTACTGTGCGTACTATAGAAACTTGCGCGTCTTGATGGTCGATCTCGATCCTCAGTTCAACCTGAGCCAATATGTACTCGGAAATGACCGTTATGAGGAACATCTGAAGGCAAGCAAGCCGACAATTGTGGACATTCTCGAACAACACACACCTGGAAATGGAGCTAAAGGGGGCATTGGCAGGGAGGCGATCACCGTCGCCCGAAAATGGGACGATGGCAGCTTGATACATGTGATTCCATCGAAACTAGAGCTGGCTTGGACGTTGAAGAACCCTCATCAAAAGGAGCATCTAGTCAGGGACTATCTCCAGGACATCAGGGACGGTTACGATCTAATCCTCATCGATTGTCCGCCAACTGAGTCGATGCTGACGGCGGCTGCCTACATGAGTAGCGATTTTTTGGTTGTGCCGGTACGGCCTGAGTATCTCTCCACCATCGGTCTACCGCTGCTCGTACGTTCACTTGCTGATTACAAGAAAGCATACAAGAACGAGCCACATCCGAAACTAGCAGGCATCGTCTTCAATGATTCGGACGATTCAAAACCAGAACACCGCCGGTCGCGAGAAACCGTGGGAAAGGTTGCCACGGAACAGGGATGGGACATCTTCGACGGGCAGCTAACACACTCTGACTCGTACCCGGCCGGCGCTCGCACCGGTAAACCTATTTTCCTGACAGATTACGCCCGACACTGGAAGAAAGAGGAGCTGTATGTCGTTGCCCAGGAATTCATGGAGCGGGTCGGCCTCAAGGGGAGCAGCTAACCATGGGTAGGAGGCGTCCACCTTTGGTGGCTGAGATAGGCCGTTTGTTCGCGGAATATCCGGAGAAAGACTGGAGAGCACTGGCAAGTCGCTTGCGAGATCGAGAGGTGATCGAGGACATCGCGAGGGCAATCGAAGACGCGGCGGCCGCGGCCACGAAATCGGTGGAGAAGACGAAGAAGAAGCGCCGAAGAGTTCGCGAGAGTTTGTTGACCAGAATCGCACGAGAGGACAAAGTCAAGGCTGAGATCCTGTCAGCGATCAAGTCACGCCTGACTAACAAGGACAAAACTCTAGCTCTCGCGGAGATTCGACAGTTCGCCACTTCGCTCGGAATGAAGGAAGAACTTGCTGTTCGCCGGAATCAGGCAGCAAATCAGATCGTCCGCCATTTGGCGACCAAATCGACGGAAGAAATCGAAGCCGCCTTGCATACGACGTTGCCTGAGCACCAGCCTCCCGGGGAGGAGTTTGGTCGTTGGGTTGAGCTGATTCTTGGGAGCGACACGAAGACAGGACAACCGAAAAACCCAGACGAAAATGGCTAACACGGAATTGTCAAGATGCAGGCTCTACTGCCAGATGAGCGGGTCCCTGCTCCCGCTGTTCAGGTCTCCATGGAGGATTGTATCGACGTAGCGAGGACGGGATTCTCCGGCCCTCTCGCGCTTGACCCGACTCGACGTCCCAGACGATGTCGTTATCGATACCGAGATAACCGTGAATGAGGCGGTTGCGGATCCCGATGATCGCCAGGGAATCTCCTGATGGGCGTCACGGACCGATTGAGGCGTCTGGGTCGCAGCCTCGCCGATGAGTTCGAGATTGCGCAGAGTGGCGTTGTAAGGCATGGGGCTGGCGACGCACGCAGCTTGGCCCAGCCCGGCGGTGTAGTCCCGCACCCATTCTCAGAAGCCGATCATGTCCTCGACGTAGAAGCGCTACCGCCGAGGTTCCCGGTCCCGCTCAGACATGAATCGCCTCGCGCTCACGCTCGATGTAGGGACGCCCTCCTCAGCGCAAGGTGCGGTCAGTCACTAGGTTGACGGGTTGGCCCAGCAGATCTTCGATGTAGAACTACGTGCCGAAGTAGTGTTTGGAGGTCGCGCGACGGTCGAAATGAAAGAGGATATCGAGATCACTGTCTTCACCTAACTGATCGCGGGCGAAGGAACCGAACTGGGTGAGATCGTTGACGCCGAAGGGAGTCGTCTTGTGCGTCCTCAGCAGTGCAAGGAATTTGTCTCTGGTCGTTGGCTGCCCCTGCTGTGTCCAGAAGAACTTAAGCGCCACGGATCAACCGACTCTGATCGAGTGCGGCGCCAGGACGCACGCTTGAAATTGGGACCGACCACTTCGCTGGCCGCGTCAAAACCGGCATGCGGGCCACCGGGGCATCGCGCGTTTCCGCGCCCGGCTCCGCCAGGAACTCGACATCGGGCCTATCCATTGGGGGCAATGGTGCAGATTCACTCTTGATCCCTGCTAAATTCCCGGAGCGGACCGCCCTCATCAGCCGACCTGAATGTGCCGCTCGCCGATCCATTCCGGAACTTGTTGGTCATCCTTCAAGCGAATTCGCTGAAAACACATGGCATCGAAGACGTCGTCCAGCCGCTTCTTATCGGCATCCACAGTCGGAAGACTCGACGTCGCCTCGAGCCAGAATCGTTCCGACACCAATGGCAGGTCCTTGACATACGCTGATTCCCACCAGTTGAGAACCCTGTCCCGAGCGGATTGAAGAAGTCGGTCCGTCGGGAGACGTGCTCTTTTCTCGCGCTGGTTTACCGTCCGATGTGCCGGCATCAAATTCCAGAGGTCGCCACAGCTCCAGGCCGTCCAAGGGAAGCAATGGTCAATATCCAGAGATCGTCGATTCAGATTTTGGCCGCTCCAGATGCAACGCAAATCACCGTCGGCCAACATGTTGAGTGCCCGCTCTCTTGCCAAGCCCACATCCCGCGTGGGCTCGTCCCACGTCATCGACGCTGCAATGGTTGCATCGTCCACATTGACACCTTGGCGTGAAGCGTAGGACTTGATGAGACGGCTCCACTCGGAGACAAGGGACGGCTCAACCCATGCGCCGAAGCGCCGCAAAGCCCACCAAAGATGCCTCGGGACCAGCATTTCGCCGAAGCGAAACAGGTACGCCTGATCCAATGTGATCGATGAAGAGAGAGGCGCCGTACCGGATTTCCGGACAGGAAATACCGGCCCTCCATTCGGATAGGTGATGTAGGTCGCGGGCATCTGCGCAATGGTGTTTGCGGCGTCCTTCAGCGCTTGGTGAAGGGCCGTGCCGGGTTCGCCTGAGAACCTGACCCCAACGCGGAGGTCGAGATGGGAGACGTCGGCAAGCCGTCGAAAAGCGTCCCTGACGAACCCGAGACGTCGCAGGCCGACGTTGGAAGGGTTTTGGGGAAGATTTGCGGATAACAGGGGTTTGAACAGCCGAATCCACGTCAGTGCGACAAGCCCAAGTGGCACGGCGACGAATTCGTCGTCGTGATCACGGGTACATCCTGCTGCACCGTCTGCCAGCCGACAGAGCGTACGAAGAAGCGCCAACTTGTAGGTTGAACTCTTGTCATCATTCAGGATGACATGCCGCAGCAGCGGAAGTGCTCCGGTTCCGTCGTCGGGCAATCGGACAGCGACTTGGATCCAGCGAATGCCAGGGCGGCCGAGGTGATCCTCCGCCTCTGTATGCCTTTCGACAAAAGCACCGTGATCGCGAGCCAGTCCGTCAACTTCTTCCAGCGAGATGGGGTGGATGCTCCTTGTCTGGTCCGTCGGTCCATCGCGCAGAACGATCGCCAGCAGGCCGCCCGGCTTGAGCAGGTTGATGATCTTGCGAAATGCGCGCGGCCGGTCACCCGGAGGCAGATGCATCCAGACAGCGCTCAGAAGGATCAGATCAAACGACAGGCCGGACTTGGATACGGTGGCGAGTGCCGGCAGACGGTCGTCGATCCATCGGATGTGTGCCAGCGCATGTATGGCGGTGCCGGTTGTCCGCATGGATGCGGAAGGCTCAACAGCCACAACGTCGTAGCCCTTGGCCGACAACCAGGCAGCATCACGGCCAGTGCCTGCGCCGATGTCCAAGACCGTGGCCGATCCCTTGGGCAGCAAGTCACGAAGCCAGCCGTGAACCGTATCGGAAACCAGTCCCTCATACTGTTGGATGACTGTCTCAGCATTCGCATCGTACCAAGCAACCGGATCCGCCATTCCCATTGAACTCATTCGGTTTTCTCGCAATGGTTGCAATGGTAATGCACGGCATGTTTGCTTCCAACCGGCGAGAGAAGCGGCCGACGCACTGTTGAAGAAGTCGCAGTGGCACGGGGACGACGCGACAAAGCCCCTCAATGTCTGCCAACGGAGATCTTGCAGCTCCCGTCAGGACATCCGCGTGCAACGCTCCGAGGCTACAGCGTCGAAATAAGCGCGTTGCACCGGCGACTTCCCTCAGCCGTCGGGAGAAAATCGGACTCAAACCCTTCCCGACTTGAACTGGCGCGACAGCTTGAATATCTTGTTGGCTTTCGTGGCAATGGTAGGCCAAACCGAGGAATATCGGTACAATTAACCTACTGAAACGATTTGTATTTGTTGGGGTGCAATATGGAAGTACGCTCGATCCTTCAGGAGTCCGGTCATGCATGACTTTAGGAAACACCGGTATCCGTTGCAAAATCAAGAGAGGCGGACGCGGGCGCCTATTTTTGAATGCTGCATTTGTTCAGTTAGTTGTGTCAATGGGTGACCGCTTGGCGGATTCAGGCCTTCTCGCCACAAGGGACGCCTAGAGATTGGTTCGGCAAGGAAGGTCAGTCAGCGCCGGGTGCTTATTTGGCGGGATGGGCGGATTTGCAACCGGGCTTGCTCAGGCTGGCCTAGAGATCTTATGGGCAAGTGACAACGACATTCATGCATGCTCAGCGTTCCAGCATCGGTTTCCCAATGTTCCAATGATCAACAAGGATGTGCGCCAGCTATCAGTAGAAGAGAATCGCCTGACACCAGTTGATGTGTTGGCAGCGGGTTTCCCATGCCAGAGCTTTTCACAAGCCGGCAGCAGGAAGGGATTTCAGGACCCGCGGGGCGCACTATTTTTCGAGATCCCGCGATTGATTCAAGAATTTCCTGAGGAAGATAGGCCAGCATTGGTGGTGTTGGAAAACGTACCACATCTATTGTACGGAGCGAACGGTTGTTGGTTCGACCAAATACGGCGAGCCATGCGTCAGGCCGGCTATTGGTTCAGAGAAGAAACGTGCTGGACCGTAAATGTTAAAGATGTGACTGACTCACCGCAGGATCGCGAGCGACTGTTTATGGTGGCGGCGGCTCGCCGACATTTTTCTCGTAACCCATTTTCTGCAGACAATCTCGTCAAAGCGCCAACGCGTCACAGACGTTCTCTCGACGAATTTATCGATCGAACGCAACAAGCAGAGATGGAAGCCTACCTCCCTCCCGACAACCGCTACTACAAGATGATTGACAAAGCAATGGGCGCAGGTGAATCAGCCAGCAACATATATCAACTGCGACGGTCATACGTACGGGAGAAGAAACAGGGCCTTTGCCCCACACTTACCGCAAATATGGGCGTTGGTGGTCACAATGTCCCATTTGTCCGTGATTCATGGGGAATACGCCGACTAAGTGTGAGCGAAGTTGCGGCACTCCAGGGATTCAATGTCGCGGGTGGGCTGTTCCCGAATATTCCTGTGGCAGAGCAATATCGACTACTCGGAAATGCCGTTTGTGTAGATCTTGCCCATTTGATAGGGAACGCATGCGCAAACATTTTGATTGGTCAGGCAAATGCAAATTGACAACAATATTGGTTGGCGGTTTCCGCCGACTAATGGCGGTAGAGTAGACGGATTCAATGATCCCGGAATCGCACACTTTACGGGCACGCCATTAGGCAGTCTCGCGCGAGAAACCATACAGAACTCGCTTGATGCCCGATTAGGCGAAGATCATCCGGTGCACGTTTCATTTGAGTTAATTGGCTTAAGTCCCGACTATGTAGGTCGCGACGAAATTGCTAGAACGATAGATCAGTGCAAGCAGACCGCTAAGGCTGGTGGAGATATGACGGCCGTTTCAGCTTTGGAAGCAGCTGGCCAAACGATTAGGCGAAAGTCGATTCCCTGTCTTCGTGTGTCAGATCGGGAAACTACGGGACTACGGGGAGACCATTGGCGCGCGCTTGTGAAGATGCAAGGGATTAGTCACAAACCAGATCTGGAGGGGGCAGGAGGGTCGCACGGTATCGGAAAGTATGCGCCATTTGCAGTCTCAACAGTTCGAACAGTATTTTACTGGACGTGTTTTCGCGAAGATGGTCGCGATGTAGAGCGATTCCAGGGTAAATCGGTTCTTATGTCACACATGAACGCAGATGGTGAGGAAACACAAGGTACGGGCTTCTACGGGTATCACAAGGATTGCAAAGAGTTAACGCAGAGTATTCCGCAAGGCTTCCGTGTACTTGACTCTGCCCAGCGTCCAAAACCTGGCACGAGCTTAACGATTATGGGGTTTCGGGAGACAGATAATTGGCGACGCCGTATCGCAGCTAGTGTGATTGAGAATTTCTTCTATGCAATAGCAAGTGGGAGTCTCACAGTCATAGTAGAGCCAGAAGAAGCAAGCGAATTGATGGAGATAAATCGAATTTCCATCGAAGAATGGTTTCAACACTTGATTGAAGATGATGCCGGAGATAAATCGACTAACGATTTAGCTGATCAAGTGCGGGAAGCGCGGAACTTTTGGGAAATTTCTCAGAGTGATCCGATTGCAGAAAAGCAAGATTCTGACTTAGGGCATTGCAAGCTCTGGCTTCGGACCTCCGATGGCCTTCCTAGCAGAGTTGCGTTTGTGAGGAGCACTGGCATGCTAGTAACGACGCGACAGCAAGGCCTAATTCGGTTTCCGGGATTCCGCGATTTTGCAGCGCTTTGTGTGTTTGAAGACCCCGAAGGAAATGAACTGCTTCGCAGAATGGAGAATCCGAAGCACGATCAATTCGAGCCAGAACGATTGCCAAAGGAAGAACGTGATCGTGGGCGTAAAGCGCTGAAGCGAGTAACAGAGTGGGTCCGCACCGAAATACGTAAGCGGGCTGGACCACCAGAAGGCGGAAAAAAGACGGTGCTTTCAGAACTAGCCGTTTATCTTCCGGACTACCAACCAGACGAACCTTTCGATGATACCAATTCCGATAGCCGTGAAGACAATGGAGAACCTGGGTTCGGTGGGCGGGTGACAATCTCACTGAAACCGGTACGGAGACCAGTACCACCTGGACTTGCGACAGAGGGCGACACCGAGTCTGATGGTGGTGCCGGCGAAGACACTGGTAGTGAGGGTGGTGCAGGAACAGGCGAGAATGGTGGTGGCGGAGGAGATGGAGGCGGCAGGGGCGAAGGCGAGGGACGAGGAGGTACTGGTGCAAGTGGGGGAGGAAGAGCTCGTCGCGGAATACCTGTTTCACGCGTCCGCATGCTTCCGCTTGTCGGTCGGAAGAACCGATATCAACTCAGTTTCTTGCCTCAAAGAGATGGAATTGCCCAGTTGATTTTGGAAGAAGCTGGCGACTCAACCACCATCCCACGGAATGACGTGCGTGCGGTTAGGCCAGACGTGTCACTTGATAAGGTTCGCCTAGAGAAGGGACGACGACACGTCGTCGAGATTACGGCGGACGGACCGATTGATGGCAGAGCTTGGCGTCTGTCGGCTGTCGCCACCAAGGAAAGAGATCAAGCATGAAGTTTGATCCTGGAAAAGCTTGGCCGCATCCGGTATTGCGACCATCAAACTTTGGTGACGATTATCCAGAAGCAGAGTTTGAAGTCGATATTAGAGTTACGCGGACGATAGACAGTACTGCAGTTGAGATTGAATCTTGGTTCGAACTAAGTGATCCAAGTCTCCTCGCTTTGCTAGATAATCAACGGGCTAGCTTTGCGTTGTTGGTGAGATCTCCGAAGACACATTATCGCCAAATGCTTCAGTCCTTCGCGCCAAAGATCGCTCAATCATTTCCATCTGGCGCACTGTCCGGACGGGTTGAGCTCGCGCCATTCTTGGTTTGCGTAAAAGCGTTGCAGAGTTTTCGGGCGGATGGGTGGCATCCGGATTTCGGGGAACGGAGTTTCACTATTGACCCTGGGACAGTACTTGCTGAGGATGTGTCCAAGGATTATTGGATAGATACCGCGGACGAAGCACCGCTTGGATCAATTTTTGGCCACAAGGTTCGAACAGATCTGGTGGAAGGACGATGGGAGTACGAAATTGCTGAAGATCGAATTTGGATCGTGATGTCGAATGCCAATACTGAACAATTTCAGTCGGCACGTAAGTTGGCTGACAATCAGCCAGAAAGTCAGTACTTGATGAACGGACTTTATTTGCCTGCACTGGTGGCACTGCTGAACGATGTTGATCAAAATGCTGAAGACTACCGCGACTTTCGGTGGTTCTCATCATTAGACCACCGCCTCGAAGCGGTAGGGTGTCTACCCCTAGGGGGCGATAGTTCAAATCGCCTCGTTGATGCCCAAAAAATACTTGATTCCCCTTTCCCCAGAATGCCTCTAATTGCTGGTGCTCTGGAGGCCAGTTCATAATGCAGCTTCGGTATTGTACTGCGAACACTCTCGAAACTCTTAGACACACCGTTCCGGATCGTCTTGATTGGTACTATGCTCCACACCAGCCGCTTTCCATTACGTCATTTGGCGGCCTTCGGGAGTCTGTAGTTGAAGCGCCACGGCTCGCGGATAAGCTTGCTGTCGACAACGAAAAGCCGGCGAAAACTGACGCGCAAAATGCATTGGCGACTTACAAAGCGATGAAAGCATTGACACCTCATCAAGCGTCTATTGAACGCATGTGGGTATATTTGACGCATTTTGACTGCCCACAATATGTGTCCTCACGCTGGCTGAATCGTAGGCCAAAAGAAGTGGATGATGCTGTTCGCGAAGTTAAGAATCATTTTTTTGTAGCAGGCAACAGAGGGTTAATTCGCGACAACGGTGTTTCCCGATTATGGTGGCTTGGAAAGATCGCTTTTCAAATCGACCCGACTGCACCGGACGTTTTCCTGAAGATCTTGCTGCATAGGCAGGATGTCCGCTCCGCATTGATAGAGCGACCTTCGGTCTCCATGAATCAAAATCTACTGCGTGGAATTTATGCGGTAATGCGAGACCACTGGAATAATGGTGGAACGTTGTTTGAAAGGGAAGTGTTTCGAAACTGGATGATTGCGCTGAATCGTCGAGGTGGCGTTATATTGCTAGACGCATTGCCCGAGGACGCTCTCAGACAATTACTGAATGAGGAAGCGGAACAAGCAGTTGCTTCCGCTAAAGCTAAGTGACGTGGTGGATAATCTAAGTCAGCGAGATCGTTCTCGGTGTATGTCCAAGATACGATCAAAAAACATGAAACCGGAATTGGTGGTGCGGTCAATGGTGCACCGCCTCGGGTATCGTTATCGATTACATCGTTCAGACATGGTTGGTAAGCCCGACTTAGTGTTCCCGCGCCGTCGCGCAGTTATTCTTGTCAATGGATGCTTTTGGCATTGGCATCCAGATCCGGATTGTCCGATATCGGGATTGCCGAAATCAAATTTATCTTACTGGGAGCCCAAATTTAAGCGCACTCGTGTTCGTGATCGCAAGAATGTGGCGACTTTAGAGGCTGAGGGTTGGAGAGTGCTGACCGTTTGGGAATGCGAATTACGGCAGATCGATAACGTCATCGCTAGAATTCGGAAATTACTTGACAGCTAGCAATTTCGCCGGCTTTCCGAAAGTTAAACCGTGTGTTGCGAGAAGATTCTCCGCACTGTCGTCGAGCGCAAGCATAGCGCTCAACGGCAACGATGCCGGGCTGGGGCAGATCGAGCGAACCGCGCGTCGGTGGCCGTCGATGCGGGCGGGAAAAAGCGAGTCGCTTTCACGGAACGCGCCGGAACCAAGCGTGTCATCAAGCGGTTGTAAGACACCAAGGAATGACGGAAGTACGTAAAGAAGTGGGGTCAGTGGAAGCGAGCCTCGAAGCTTGTCGCTATGAGGGTCACGTGTGCATCGAGCGGCGGGCGCAACTCGAAGGCTTTCGGTTCCCGGGCAAAATTCCATAGACGTAGGAGGCACCACTCAGTGGGCCGATTTTCCGCGACGACGAGCTCGTTCCGAGTGATGTGGAAGGGCGTCCGCTCCCAGCCGTTGGTCGTCTTCACCTCGATCAGTCGGGCCTGGCCCTCAGGGGAGTAACTCTCGATGTCGTATCCCGCGCCGTCGCCGTCTTCGTCGGACACCCATCGCACGCGCCTGGCCAGGTCGGCACGGCCGACGCTTGTAAGAACGGTCCGTTCATGGGCGAGAACGCGCTCTTCGCCCGCGCGTCCGAGCGCTCGGTTGCGCTCGTCTCGTGCGGCCACGTCGAACTTGCGCGCGATCGCCTGCATCTGTTCGAGTTCGTCGGGTGGAGGGTAGTTCCTGAGAGTAGGCGGCAACTCGATGTCGAGATGAGCTGCCTGCGGCATGTTGGCCCGCTGATCCGCAAACGGTGCGGGAGCATGGAACTCAGGGTGCTGACGCAGCCAGCGGTTGACTGCATCGGCGAGAGACATCTGGACATTGGATGCGGGCAGATATCCAGTGAGCCACGTTGCGCCCAGTCCCTTCAAGACGGCGCTGATATTCCGGTGCTTGAATTCGATTGACGGGCGGCTTCGGTCGATCCATTCCCGCAGTCGCCGGTTGTGCTCGGCCTTGATATAGGGGCGTCCAGTGAGGTCGGCCGCAAGCATCGCAAAGTAGTCCGCGACGATGAGGTCGTTTTCGTCATCCGTCCAGGGGCCGGTCGCCATGTAGGCCAGGCTAACACTGGTCAGGGGGGACGGTCATCTGTCGTAACAGTCCTTGGTCTTGCGCCACGAGAATGCGGCGGCGGCCTTGGCAAGCAGGAACACAGCAAGGCCAGAGACATTCACTCGCCGCTGTGCATGAGTTGCCGTCCCGAATGCTCAATTCACGAATTTCAATGTCGCGCGCCGCGAAGCCGGTGTCGCGAAGGTTCACGGCACCGAGGCATTTGCATGCGTAGAACGAAATCCTCGAACTTGCCCGCCTCGCGCTGACACCCCCATCCGCGACCCAGCGCCAGATCGTGGCGTTCTCTGGTGCAAAGCCGGCGTCGCAGAGCGCCTGTTCGACTCGTTCTGTGTTCACCGCTC
This sequence comes from Rhodospirillales bacterium, assembly GCA_028824295.1. NCBI lineage: Bacteria > Pseudomonadati > Pseudomonadota > Alphaproteobacteria > Rhodospirillales > Rhodospirillales bacterium. The sequence continues at coordinate 71,415 of JAPPED010000016.1, forward strand.
CGCAGGCGATTTCAAGGTCGACCTGTACGTCTATATCGATCGTGGCCGCAAAATTTTCAGATGTTGGACAAGTCCAAACTTGCTGGAGAAGCCCCGGGCGAGAAGGTCATGATCGCACCATTCTGGGGCCGGCATGCCAGCCCCAGGCTCGAGGCAGTTCCAACAGGGTTTCCGGTGGGCCCTGCGTGAGACAGGGCGCCACTTCTCTCCCGCTCGTTGGTGCATAGTCTTGGGCTACTGCCGGAGAGGCTTCGTTACCGGTCCCTGCGCATGCGAAGGGAAGCCAGGACCGGATGGTGGTCGGTGTGGCGAAAGCCAAGATCGGTGGTCTCGACCCGTTCGATCGTCACGTTGGGGGAGACGAGGAAACCGTCGACGATGGTCACGTAGTTGACGCCCGCCTCGTAGCGCCGGTGCAGAGTGCGCACGCTGGGAACCGATGAATCCAGACCGAAGGTCCATCCCTCGGGCACCGTCTCGCGGGGGAAATCGTGGATCCACGAGAGATACTTCGCCTCGGTTTCGTGCGGGAACGAGGTGGCGGTGAGCCGCATGTTCCAGTCACCGCCTACCACCACGTGCGCGCCGCGCCGGTACTCGGCCTGCGCCATCTCCAGCACTGCCGGCACCTGCTGCGCCCGGACCGCGCCGCCGTCGTCGAACGCGGAGAGGTGGATGTTCAGGATTACCCACTGGCGGCCGTCCGCGACCGGAACCCGGGTGACGAGGGCGCCGTAGTGCTTCTTGAGCATGCCGAGCCGGAAGCCGGGTTCCTGTGGCAGCGGGTGCGCCGCGCACTCCCGGGCGGCAACGCGGGCGAGGGTCATCATCCCGTGCGAGATCCTGAGCGGCGGGGGCAGCAACGTCGTTGCAAAATCTTCCCAGAAGGCGGTGCGGTAGCCGTTCAGTGGTCGCAGCACGCCTGCTGTGACATCGACGCCCCGGGTCGCGAAGCCTGCGCCCGCCATCTCCTGCAGGAGCACGAGATCGGCATCGAGTCGATCCAGGGTCTTGCCGACGGCGTTCGCCGCGGTGACGATGCTGCGGTGATCCAGGGCGCGAATGCTCCTTCCGCCGTCGGCGACGAAGTCCGCACCGGCCCCTAGGGATCCGTAGCCGACGTTCCATGTGACGATTTGCAAGGTGTCGCCGGCCGCACCCGGCTCGGCGGTACCAATGAACGCGATGCCGCCGTAGCGCGGCGACTTCCGCCGATTTGCGACGAAGACGATGCCGGTCGCGACGGCCAGCAGGAGCAGCAGGACCGCCACGGCCTCCGTCATGGAGGCGTTCGTCCCGCGAGATTGCGCAGGCCGGTAGCCGCTTGCTGCACGACCCCGACGATGATGACGAGAAAGACCGCTTCGGAGAGCAGTACCCTGATGAATCCGGTGACCGAGCCCGCCGCCTGCACGTCCTGGTAGATCTCCGAGTACCGCATGTAATGCCGTTGATCGGTGGCGGACCACGGCTCCATGTGCGACAGCGATTCCGCGAGGACGCGCGAGACGGTAATGGCGTGCATGAAGTAGCTGGCGAGCGAGATGGCCAGCAGGCTCACCACCATGCACAGGGAAGCAGCCGACCCCAACCGGAGGGCGCCGACACGAAACGCCGCCGAGAGCGGCGTCAGGGATATCAGCAGCGTCATCATCATGACGTAGAGAAAGATGAAGGCGATGGGCTCGACCTGAACCAGCACGTCGCTCAGCAATTGGCGGAACGCCAGATAGGCCCTCTCAACTTCCACGATCGCATGGAGGTTGAACACGGCGGGTTGGATCGTGAGCAGCGCTTCCGCCTTGGCGACCAGCTGCTGGGCAGCCGACGCATTTTCCTGCCAGTCGTGGCGGAACTGCAGTGCAACCTTGGCGAGCGCGAGTCCGCCCAGACCGAAGAGCACGCAGGTGTAGAGGTTGTAAATGCGGTACCCGCGTTTGAGGTGGGCGGCGACGTCGTCAGCCTTCGACCGGTCGTCGGTGGTGTCGGCTTCCGGCTGGCTGCCGCCGCCGCTGTTGCCCTCGTCGGCCGCCTTGACCGTCCGCCACGAGTAGAGCTCGGTGGCGCCGAAGACACAGGCAAACCAGAAGAGCACGTAGGCGAATTCGGGCTCGCCCGCATAGTACAGACCCACGTCCGGGCAGGAGACCATCACGATCCCAACGCCGATCAGCGTCATCGTGAACACGGCGAACTCGCCGAATCTGCCGTCGATGCGCAGCTTCGACTCGGGCCCATTGATGGGGATCTGATGACGCCGGCGCCATACTTCCCCGCCGCGCCAGTAGCCGCCTACCAGAGCGAGAGCGCCGACGCCGATCAGCACGAGCGTGGGGAGGCCTTCATCCCAGGTCGCAACAGAGAGCATGTGATGAAACGCGGTTGAATTCAGGCAGGTGCTCGCGCCGGACACCGGTCGCGTGGTTCATCGAGAATGCTAGTTGAGCAGTGTAGGCAGCGCTATTGGGAGCTAATGTTGGTGGCCTGACCGGTACCTCATCATGACGTGTGGCGAATCCAGGCGGTACCGGCAGGGAATCGGTTGCACACCAACAACGACATGACGGATATTTCATCTCGCCGTGGCATGTCCCGGTCCCGGGCGACGTTTTCGCCAACCCGGCAGCTCTCATGCAAACGGATTGACGATCGTCAGCCCATTGATCCGCCGGCCGGCCTGAAGGTCCTCTGTCAGGAGCCGACCGCACCGTGCCTCCAGGGCCGATGCAACTACCAGCGCATCGTAAAAGCTGAAACCATGCGTCTTGGCCAACTCGATGGCCGCCAAATGCGTGTCGACGGTGATGGGACGAATCGGGTGCAGTGCGGTGCGCAGATCCGACAGCGCTTCGCTGATCGCGGCCCACTCAAGACGGAACTTGCGCCACAGCACGGCGGCACACTCATTCAGAATCTGAACGCCGATGACACCGCCCGCGAGGACCGCCTGCCTGGCAGTCTCGCTCTTGTCCCCGTGCCCTGGGCTTAGACCAACAGGTTGGTGTCGAGAAACGCCGTCACCTAGTCTTCGCTTCCTCGCGGTCGAAAACGTAGCCTTCCGGCATCGGCCATGCGCGGGCGCGCATTCGCTCGACGGCACGAGCCCGCCTGCGGTCCCTCGCGATGACCATGCGTCCGGCGTCGGTGGAAACGATCTCCAACTGGTCACCCGGCCTCAGACCGAGATCCTCGACCACCGCCTTGGGCAGCCGGACGGCGAGACTGTTTCCCCATCGTGAAACTTGCATGATGTTTCTCATGGTGTCCTCGGTGGAAGGATATCAATCGGCCGATCGGGTCCGTGTTCGATCCGGGAAGGGGCGCTCTCGCCAACGCTTGGCCCGTCTCGGCCTCTCCGCTGCATTCTCGAAAAACGCTGATGAGTCGGGGTGTTCCCCGTGAGGCAGACGGCCGGAACCCCCGGCGCCCATCGGACCCCACGCGATGCCAAACACGTCGCCACAGCACTCCTCGGGACACAACCGGCAGGCAATGGGGCCGCCGCCGTTACGGAATGCCTGGCAGTCCCGCCGATGTCGGATGGGCGCGGAGCCTAGCGGGAGAGGGAGCAAGGGCGAAGTCAACGCCCGGGCCGAGATTACACGGCGTCGCTGCACCCGGATTGCGTCGCAAACCCTCCATACCTCCCACAGGGCGATCAGCGTGTCGCGGATTTCGCGCGGGCGGCGCGGCGACGCGCAGAGGCGTCGAGCAGCCGCTTGCGAAGCCGGATCGACGCCGGCGTCACTTCGAGCAGCTCGTCATCCGCAAGATAGACGAGAGCGATTTCTAGCGGCATTGGCCGGGGCGGACTTAGGCGTACGGATTGGTCCTTGCCCGCGGCCCGGATGTTGGTCAGCTGCTTGCTCCTCAGCGGGTTGCCGTCGAGATCCTGCGGGCGCGAATGCTCGCCCACGATCATCCCGCGATAGACGGGCATGCCCGGCTTGACGAACAGCGTCCCCCGCGGCTCCAGGTTCCAGAGCGCGTACGGGACCGCCTCGGGCGGGGCCGTCGATGACGCCTTCGGCGACCAGGCCCGCGTGGATCGTGGCGTTGATTTCGTCGCGCAGCGCCCGCGTTGGGGCGATCGCCCCTGTCCGCTCGCGTTTTCCCGGCGGCAGGTTCAGCCATTAACGCGCGGGTCTCGACGCCGAGCTTGGCGAAGGCGGTCTTCGCGTCGCTGGTGAGGCTCGCAGCCATCATCCGGTGGTCGCGGAAATGCGGGATTCGTGCGACTCCATGGACGCCAGATATGCGGTTGCGGGCGGCAGAACAAGGGCGGAACGAACGGTCGCACCATCCAGACGCCGTGCGCCGCCGCATGACCCGGTCCGCGCCTGCAACCCGACGCGGCACGGCGGACGGCAGGCTTGGCCACTATGGGCCTTTGGCCTATAGTCTCGGGGATGGAGCTCGAATGGGACGAGGCCAAGAAAAACGCCTGCTTCGAGCGTCGCGGCTTCGACTTCGCCCATGCCGTCAACGCCTTCCACGATCCGCACCCGATCGTCGTCCAGGACCGGCGGCGGGACTATGGCGAGGTGTGCTACCGGCTGCTCGGCAGGGTCGACGGGCGGGCCCATGTCATCGTCTACACGATGCGGGGTCCGGCCGTCCGCATCATATCGGCCCGCAAGGCCATCCCGAAGGAGGTCGCGGACTATGAGCACAACGCGCATCACGGTTGATCCCGACGATCCGGCCACCTTCCCGAAGGGGCGCATCGACGCCGCGAGGGTGGACGCGACCACGGAAGCGGAGATCGCGGCCCAAGAGCGGGAGGACGAAGCTGAGGCCATGCAGGACATGGCGCGGTATACGCGCCGGGTCCGACGGCGGATGGGCCTCAGCCAGACGGAGATGGCGCGGCGCATCGACGTGTCGCCCGAGACGATCCGCAACTGGGAACAGGGCAAGCGCTGCCCGACCGGCGCGGCGCGCGCCCTGCTGCGGGTGCTCGATAGGGCGCCCGAGACCGCGCTCCGCGTGCTGACTTGAAAACGGCATGATCGACGACTCGCGACCAAGTTTTTCGCTCATGCCCTAGGCGGCGCCTGACGGTGCCTGTAGGTTGCAAGAGCTTGATTCCATGCAGGAACTCCCCATGCTCGGTGGTTTGCCAAAGCCGAATCGCAGGGACAAACCTGCTCTCGCGGACTATCAGGGCGCGTTGCCCGGCCTCAACCTCTATGCCGTCATGCGGGCTGCCAACGCTGCGGAAACCGCAATGGGAATCTCCGCTCAGAGGCTCTGGAAAAAAGAAAACCGGTGCGAATGATTGCCTTCCTTCAGAGCGTTGCTAGGTGCGATGGGTGCCGTGCGGATGTTGAGCAGCTCCTCCCCGCTGCCGACGGTCGGGGAAGGACCGTATTGGGATCGGAGCGAGGGGTGACGCTCACCGCCGGGCTAACCGGACGAGCTGTCATTGCGCTTGGATTGCGTTGAAAGGCAGCCCCACACCCCGTTGAGCAATCAGCGCGCCGCCGATCTCACGCGTGCGGCACGGCGACGCGCAGACGCGTCGAGCAATCGCTTCCGAAGCCGGATCGACGCCGGTGTCACTTCGAGCAGCTCGTCATCCGCGAGGTAGGCCAGCGCGATCTCGAGCGGCATCGGCCGGGGCGGGCTTAGGCGCACGGCATCGTCCTTGCCCGCGGCCCGGATGTTGGTCAGCTGCTTGCTCCGTAGCGGATTGACGTCGAGATCCTGCGGTCGCGTGTGCTCCCCCACGATCATCCCGCGGTAGACGGGCATGCCGGGCTTGACGAACAGCGTCCCACGCGGCTCCAGGTTCCAGAGCGCGTACGGAACCGCCTTCCCGTCGGCACTTGAGACCAGCACGCCGTTCCGCCGCCCCGCGATCGGGCCCTTGAACGGCGCGTAGCCGTGAAAGATCCGGTGCATGATCGCCGTGCCCCGGGTCACGGCGAGGAGGTCGCCGTTGAAGCCGATGAGGCCGCGGGACGGACCGTGAAACCGTGCGCGGCTCTTGTCGCGCCCGGAGGGCCGGAGCTCGATGAGTTCCGCGCGCCGCTTGGCGAGTGCGTTGACCACGTCACCCACGAACGCGTCGTCCACGTCGATCTGAATTTCCTCGATGGGCTCGAGCGGTGCGCCGCCCTCGGGGTCGTCGCGCATCAGCACCCGTGGGCGGCTGATCGACAGCTCGAAGCCCTCGCGCCGCATCGTCTCGATCAGCACGGCGAGCTGCAGCTCGCCGCGGCCGGCCACCTCGAAGGAATGCTCCTCGCCGGTATCGGTCACCTGGATCGCGACATTGCCCTCGCTCTCGCGCTCCAGGCGGGCCCCGATCATGCGCGAGGTGAGCTGTGTTCCCTCGCGCCCCGCGAGCGGCGAGGTGTTGATCGAGAACACCATCGCGATCGTCGGCGGATCGATCGGCTCGGCCGGTATCGGTTCGCATTCTTCGGAGCAGGCGATCGTGTCCCCCACGGAAGCGGTCTTGAGGCCGGCAAGGGTCACGATCTCGCCGGCCTCGGCGCGCTCGACCGTGATGCGTTCCAGCCCGCGCGCGCGGAGCAGCTTGGTGAGGCGGGTGACCTCGACGACGGCGCCGTCCACCCCGAGCGCCGTCACGGTTTGACCGGTTTCCACCCCGCCGGAGAGTACGCGACCGCTCACCAGCCGACCAAGGAAGGGGTCGGCCTCGAGGAGGCTGATCAGCATCCGGAACGGCCGGTCCTGTTCCGTCGCTGGCGCCGGGACATGCGCGAGCACCGTCTCGATCAGCGGGGACATGTCGGTCCCGGCAACGGCCGGGTCGTGCGAGGCCCAGCCGGCGCGCGCCGAGGTGTAGACGGTCGGAAAGTCCAGCTGCGTGTCGATCGCTCCGAGGGCGTCGAACAGGTCGAAGACGGCCTCGTGCACGACCTCGGGCCGGGCGTCGGCGCGATCCATCTTGCTGATCGCCACGATCGGCCGCAGGCCGAGCCGGAGCGCCTTGTCCACGACGAACTTGGTCTGCGGCATCGGGCCCTCGGCCGCATCCACCAGGACAAGCACACCGTCGACCATCCCGAGCACCCGTTCCACTTCGCCGCCGAAGTCCGCGTGGCCGGGGGTGTCGACGATGTTGATGCGCACGCCGCGCCAGTCGATCGCCGTGCACTTCGCCAGGATCGTGATCCCGCGCTCGCGCTCAATCTCGCCGCTGTCCAGTGCACGCTCCCGCATGGGCTGGTTTGCCCGCACGGTGCCGCTTTGGCGCAGCAAGCCGTCGACCAGGGTCGTCTTGCCGTGATCGACGTGCGCAATGATGGCGATGTTGCGGAGATTCCCGGCAGCAGGATACTCCTCCTGCGCATTCTCGACAGGACGGATGTGCGACGCTTCTGTATCCACGAGTGTCACTTGGTCAGATATTCCTGATGAGGCTCTCGGAGGAAAGGGGTAGTAGTGGCGTTCGGACCGACTCTCCAGGCTTCGCGGGCACGAGCGTCAGATGCCCTCGGCCCTTCAAGCGAACTTGCGAAGTCGTGGGTCCCTCCACCCAGGTGTTCGGCGGTGTTTGCCGCCGATTGTATTGGTCAATCGGAAGAATTCCGTAGACGCTGACAGAACTCCCCGACTGCGACGATGGCGTCGGCGGCCAGTGTTCGGGGATTGAGATCGGGATGGTCAATCAGCATCTGGGTGACATAGGCCTGGGCCCCCTGGGCCACCGGGTTCTCGAAGTTGGCCTCCAGCTCAACTAGCGCCGTTCGGAGGGCAGTGATCTCGCCGGTGAAGCGGCGCTCCACCAATGCGGCCGCAGCATCCGTTCCGCCAGCGTCGTTATGCAAGAGCACGAATGCAATGTCGTACCAGTCCTTGGCCTTGCGCCGCGAAAATGGCCGCGGTCTTGGCAAGCAGGAACCCGGCGAGGCCGGAGACGTCCACCTCGGCGGTATGTGTGACATTGTTGTCCCGGATGTTCAATTCACGAATTTCGATGTCGCGCGCCGCGAATCCGGTGCCGCGAAGGTTCACGGCACCGAGATCTTCGCATGCGTCGAACGAAATCGTCGTTGCCGTTGGTACATCATGAAGGTCGGCCAGCAGTTCGAACTTGACCACCGGCGCGCCGACACCCCCGTCCGCGAACCATCGCCAGATCGTGGCGTTCTCCGGTGCAAAGCCAGCGTCGCGTAGTGCCTGCTCGAGTCGTGCGGTGTTCACCGCTCCACAGGCGATCTCAAGGTCGACCTGCACGTCAATGTCGATCGTGCCCGCGTGCTGGAACTCGCTTCCGGCGCAAAGCAGCTCCGGGACCAGCCCCCCGAGCACGACGAATTCAGGCCTTTCCCCGTAGTGGTTAACGACGTGGACGAGTGCCCTCTCCGCAGCTTCCCGTGCCGCTCGGGAGCGGACCGGTAGGTCATCGACCACGCATTGTCTCCCGGAGATGCTCGGCAGCCTCCTCGCCCCGCACCCCGAGGACCCGAAGATCGGTGTAGGCGCGCGGCCACGGAACGAGCCGCATTCGGTCCTTCACCGTAGTCAGCCGCTCGGCCGTGGTCGTGGGGAATGGTCGCAGGGTGAGCCTCCCGCCTTCGATCGGTCGCAGGCCAGTGTTCGCGGCCACCCATTCGAGTCTGGCGCTTGTCTTTCCTTCAACGTAGACCTCGCTGGTCGTAACCGTTGTCAGATAGGGGGCGAGCGCGGACCCCGCTACAGCGCCCGTAGCCGCCCACGATATGCCTGCGCGATCCCACTGTCGGCCGGCATCGGTCAAGCCCGACACCGGGTCGCGCCAAGTCACACCGACCGTGATCGAGACCGGCGGCATCAGCGCCGCTGCTGCCTCTGCATATGCGTCCAGCAACCGATCCGGGTCGACAATGCAACGGGCGGCGTTCCGGCCACGCCGGGCCTCCGCGTGCAGGAAACCGAGGTCAGTGAGGGTGCGCAGCGCGTTGGTGGCGCTTCCTGCGGACAATGCCGTGATCTCCTGCATGGCGCCGACGGTCCCGCGTCCGCCACACAGCAAGGCTTCGGCGGTCGCCAGTACCGCAGGTGTCCAATGCGGCGGCTTGCGCGGAGACCTCTGGACACGACCATCCCTGGATATGATCAAGGACCCCCGCGCGATCTCTGCGGCGCCGGTCTCGTCGACCCAGCCGATCCCTGCGGCCGAAAGCGCCTCGCGCGCGGCGAATGACATGCGCCGGGCGACCACGACGTCGGGGCGCTCGTTCTGGTTTTTGATCAGCGCGCGCGCCTGTCGAAGTCCCCCTTCGCCCAGCCAGGTGACTCGGACGGGCGCTCCATTGAGTGCAAGGTTGACCGAGCGGCCATCCTGATGGCTACGCCGAACCCGAACCGAAGGCGGGAGTACAGCCGCAACCGCGGTCTCGGAACGCTGGGTGATGTCGTGCTTGGCCATGGTATCTGTAGAACGGTTCTATCTTCAGTAATCGAGAATACTTCACTATCACGATGATGTATAGAAATAACTGAGGATAAGGCGCTGAGCCACACGGCGTGCGTGTTGTCGTCGTCTCCGCCAGATCGCCAGGCGTCACTGGTGGTCTGGTAGCCCTGTTGACGCACTGCGAAAGCGAGGTCCCCGTCACCGTCCTCCCGCGAAGGGTGCACGAGGCCACGACTTGACCGAATTCCGATTTACTTGCGATACGCGGGATTGCTTGGAGAGCAGCACCCTGATGAAGCCGGTGACCGAGCCCGCCGTCCGCACGTCTTGGTACATCTCCGAGTACCGCGTGTAATGCCGCTGATCGTTGACGGACCCGTGCACTTCACGATGACGCGGATCTACGGAAGGGTCACGGTCCTGACGGGGCGCCATTCGCCCGTCATTCGCCCTTGCGGGCCACAACATCGGGAAGGTCGACCACGGGCACCACGCTGACCGCGTGGTCGAGCTCATATCGGCCAGATCCCGGATACACGATCCACACGTGCTGCAGGGGCAGGTCGCGCTGTACCGCGCGGATACTCCGCGTCATCCTCGGCGCGTCCTGGTACTTGAACTCCATGCCCCACAGGGCACCGTCGGCCTGCCAGACGAGGTCCATCTCTGCGCCGGTGTGCGTGCGCCAGAAGTACAGGTGGTGGATCCCCAGGAAGCGGATCGCCTGCTCCATCGCAAATCCTTCCCACGAGGCGCCGAGCTTGGGATGCGCCTCCAGTTGCGCGGGAGTGGCGATGGTGTGGAGCGCATGGAACAGGCCGCTGTCACGGATGTACAGCTTCGGCGCCTTCACCAGCCGCTTGCCGACGTTCGCGTGCCATGGCGGCAGCAAGCGGATCATGAACGTACCGCTCAAGATCTCGAGGTAACGGCGAACCGTGTGATCCGAAATCCCGAACGATCGACCGAGCTCGGTGAAGTTGAGTGTTTGGCCATGGTAGTGGCTCACCATCACCCAGAACCGCCGCAGGGTCTCCGCCGGAACCGTGATTCCGAGGGCGGGAATGTCGCGCTCCAGGTGGCTGCGGATGAAGTCTTCGCGCCACAGGGCAGAGGAGGCGTTGTCCTCCGACAGGAAGCTTCGCGGGAACCCGCCCCGGAGCCACAGGTTGCGCCATTCGCCGACCCCCGTCTCGTCGAGCGCCAGGGGACCGAGGTCGTGATAGGCGACCCGGCCGGCAAGGCTTTCGGAGACCTCCTTCACCAGCTCCGGCGAGGCGCTGCCGAGCAGCAGGTACCGCGTGGAGTGCTGGCGGTCGGCAAGGACGCGGAGAAGGGGAAAGAGATCCGGCTTGCGCTGCACTTCGTCGATCACGACGACGCCGGTCAAGCCCTCGAGGGCAGTTTGCGGCGCGTCCAAGCGAGCAAGGCTACGCGGATCCTCGAGGTCGAAGAAATGCTCGGCGTTCAGCGATCGAGCCAACGTGGTCTTGCCGCATTGCCGGGGACCGAGGAGCGCCGTGATCGGGGCGCGGCGGAGCCTAGACTGAACGGCGTCCATCTCACGCGGACGAGGCAGGTGGACCATCAGAGAACACTAGCAGCTAGAAGCTGATAATTCGAGTAGAAGATTCGAATATTCAGCATTTATGGCGGCAGTTTCCGCCAACCCGGGAATCCGCAACGCCGGCGGCGATCGCGAGACACGAAAGAGCGGGTTTCCTGCAGCTGCGAGCCGGTTGTCCCCGGCAGTGTCTCGTGCGGACCGCTGCACCAAGGAGGTCAGGGTTCGATTGGAGTTGGTCGGTCGGCCACCGCGCCAGCCGCCGGGCCCGAAGGCTGCTGCTCCAAGATGCAGGGGTGCCTCGGGCCCGAGCGTTGTATTTCTCCACACGGGGTGTACACCCCGGCCATGCTGCGGATCGACAACCTGACGTACCGGATCGGCGACCGGGTGCTGTTCGACGGGGCGAGCACGGTGGTCAACGCCGGGCACCGCGTGGGCTTCGTCGGCCGCAACGGGACTGGCAAGACGACGCTGCTCCGCCTGATCACCGGCGCCCTGGAGCCGGCGAACGGGACCGTCAGCGTGTCCGGGCGCTGGCGGATCGGCATGACGAGCCAGGAGGCGCCCTCGGGTTCGCGGAGCCCGGTCGAGGCCGTGCTGGCCGCCGACCACGAACTCACCGCCCTGCAGCGCGAGGCCGCGACCGCGACGGACCACGCGCGGATCGTCGAGATTCACGAACGCCTGCAGGACAAGGAGGCGCACAGCGCGCCCGCCCGGGCCGCCCGCATCCTCGACGGGCTCGGCTTCGATCACGCGGCCCAGCAGCGCCCGCTCGACACGTTCTCGGGCGGCTGGCGCATGCGGGTCATGCTGGCGGCGCTGCTGTTTACCCGGCCCGACCTGCTGCTGCTCGACGAGCCGACCAATCACCTCGACCTGGAATCCACCCTGTGGCTGGAGGAGTACCTGCGGCGCTACAGCGGGACCGTGCTCGTCGTCAGTCACGAGCGCGACCTCCTGAACAGCGTCGCCCAGAAGATCCTGCATCTCGAGCACCGTCAGCTGAAGCTCTACCAGGGCGGCTACGACCGCTTCGAACGCACCCGGCGCATGGGCCTCGCGCGGGATGCGAAACTGCGCGCCCGCCAGGAGGCGCAGCGCGCCCACATCGAGAAGTTCGTGGCGCGGTTTCGGTACAAGGCCACCAAGGCGCGCCAAGCCCAGTCGCGTCTGAAGATGCTGGAACGGATGGAACCGATCCCGGAGCACCAGGACGAGGCCAGCGTTATCTTTCAGTTCCCCGATCCCGAACCCCAGGCGCCGCCGCTGTTCAGCGCCCGGGAGGTATCGGTCGGCTACGACGACACGCCGGTGCTGAAGCGGCTCTCGCTGTACCTCGACGACGACGACCGGATCGCGCTGCTGGGCGCGAACGGCAACGGCAAGTCGACCCTGATCCGGTTGTTGGCAGGCCGGCTTTCGCCGATGGGGGGCACGGTGTCCGCCGCGCCGAAGTTGCGGGTCGGCTACTTCGCGCAGCACCAGGCCGACGAGCTCGACCTGGCGGGGACGCCGGTGAGCGAGCTGACCCGTCGACGCCCCGGCGATTCACCTGAACAGATCCGCTCCCAGCTTGCCCGGTTCGGCTTTTCCCAGGACCGTGCCCTGACCACCGTCGCGAGCCTGTCCGGAGGCGAGAAGGCGCGTCTCCTGTTCGCGCTGATGACGGCCGACCGGCCCCATGTCCTGCTGCTCGACGAACCGACGAACCATCTTGATGTCGATTCGCGCCAGGCGCTGATCCAGGCGATCAATTCCTTCGCCGGCGCCGTCGTCATTGTCAGCCACGATCCCCACGTCATCAAGCTGACCGCCAACCGCTTCTGGCTGGTTGCGGACGGGACCGTGGCGCCATTCGACGGCGACCTGCAGGACTATCGGGACCTCCTGCTTGCGGGTTCCGCCAACGGGAAGCGCGCCGACACCGGGACCGGGGAGACGCCGTCACTCCATCCGAAGAACAAGCGGGATCAACGGCGTCGTGCGGCCGCGCAGCGCCGGGCCCTCGCACCGCTTCGCCGCGATCTCCAACATGCCGAGCGGATGGTCGAACAACTGACAACGAGGAAGGCCGAACTCGACGAGGCGATGGCAGCTCCTGACCTGTATGACGGCGGTGGCGAGAAGGCGGTCGCGTTGCAGAGGGAACTTCGCGAGGTTACCCGCGATCTGGCACAAGCCGAGGCGCGGTGGCTGCAGTTGCAGGAGCAGTGGGAGACTGCCCCGGCCGCCTGACGCGACAGACGCGCCCCGAACAACGGATCTTGCGCAGCGAGAGCATCTCGTTGATCGAACGAATGCGCGAGGGTCCGGCGCCTACCAGTCGAGGCCGTGCAGCTCTCGCCAGGGAATCAGGGTGTCTGTGCCCCGGCGCTGCGGTTGATCGCCGCCGTAGACAACCGCGACGGGGCACGGTCCGGATGATCGGGCCAGGTGTTTTCGGACCCGCTTGGCGTCGTCAAACAGGCTGGCTGACGCGGTCTTGGTCGACTTGGCCTCGAGAAGCATGAAGCCGGTGGCCCCTTCGATGACGAGGTCGCTTTCCGCGCCGTTCTGGTCTCGGTAAAACGACACCCCGCCGGCTTCACCTCTGTTGGCCCTGTGCTTGACGATCTCCGAAACCGCCCAGGTCTCAAAAATGGGGCCGCGCAACGGGTGCATGCGCAGCTGTTCGGACGTGCGAATACCCAGAAGCCAGCACACCAGGCCGGTGTCGTAGAAATGCAATTTGGGCATCTTGACGAGACGCTTGCGTAGATTCGTGTGAAGGGCCGGTAGGCGGAACACCAGAAAGCTGGTTTCAAGGATGCTGAGCCAGGCTTTAGCTGTCGGTTGCGAGATGCCGCAATCCCCGGCCAGCGCCGAGTAGTTGAGCAACTGGGCCGTACGGCCGGCGCACAGTGCGACGAACCGCTGGAACGTTGCCAGATCGCCCACGTTGCTGAGCATCCGGACGTCGCGCTCGACGTAGGTGGCGACGTAGGAACGAAGCCAGTCGCTGGCATCGAGACCGCCGTCGAATATGCGCGGGTAGGATCCGGTGAACAGGGCTTGCTCAAGGGTTTCTGGGTGCCGGGGGAAGCGCGTCGTCTCGCTCCGCGTCAGTGGAAGGAGGTGGTACAGCGCGGTCCTTCCGGCCAGTGACTGACTGATCGATTCGACCAGGGAAAGGTCTTGCGAGCCGGTAAGAATCCACTGTCCGGGCGCCGGTTCAGCGTCGATGATTCCCTGCAGGTAGGAGAGAAGGTCCGGCACTCGCTGCACTTCGTCGAGGATGGCGCCGCGCGGGAATTGCTCGAGGAAGGCACGGGGGTCCTCCTTGGCAAAGTTCCGGATGTCCGGGGCTTCCAATGTCGCGTACGGATGGTCGGGGAACATGGCGCGGCACAGGGTCGTCTTGCCGCTCTGCCGGGGCCCGGTGAGCGTGATGGAAGGCCAGGTTCGTGCTGCTTCCGTCAGCTTCTGCGCAAGGTCGCGTTCAATCACGGCGGACAGCTTGGCAAGAAAATAGGCTAATTCAAAATATGATTTTGAAATAGCCTAACTCAACCGTCCATTTCGCGAACTGACGCCCAGGCCGATGGCCCGGGTGGTCACTGATTGGCGCCCGCGGGCTGGACCAGCGGGGCGTGCGTCACGTCACGAAGGCTCGACTGTTCCCGGTGCGGCGCGTGGGCCGGTTTCGGATCGCCGTCCTCCACCACGGTGACCCGGACGTCGAGACTGGAATCACCGCCGCCCACCACGACGCCCCGGGTGGGCGCCGCGTCGGCATAGTCCCGGCCGACGGCGACTCGGACGTGGCGGTGATCGGCGAGCGTGTCGTTGGTCGGGTCGAAGCCGATCCAGCCCAGGTCCGGCAGCAGGAACTCCGCCCAGGCGTGGCTGGTCCCGGCGGGCGTCTGCTCGCCCGCCTTCCCTTCGAGGTGCAGGTAGCCCGACACGTAGCGGCTCGGAATGCCCCACGATCGCGCGATCGCGATCATCACGTGGGTGTAGTCCTGGCAGACGCCGCGGCCGGTTTCCAGGATGTCCTCGATGGGCGAGTCGACTGACGTGCTGGCCGGCTCGTAGCGAAACGACCGGTACAGCACGGCAGCCATCTCCGTGAGGGACGAGAGCGGATCGCGCCCGCGGCGGATCGCCTTGGCGTCGGTGAACGTCGCGAGCGCCGGGCTTGGCCGCGCGAACCGGCTGGGTCCCATGAACTCCCAGTTGTCCACCGGGGAGGCGGACTCCCGGAGCGCCTCCCAGGCGTCCGCTTCCAGGTGCCCCGGCAGCGGCGCCGGGTCCACGGTCGTGACCTCCGAGCGTGAACAGACCAGGGTGTGGCGATGCGCCCGGTGGATGTTGAAGAGGTGGCAGCCGTTGCCGAAGGCGTCCGCGAAGGAGACCGGCGCGGCGGCCGGATCGATGTCGAGCTCGAAGGCGTGCAGCGCCTGGCCGTTGTCCTCGCGCGGGCGCAGGTGTAGCACCACCAGGCTCCCCTGGGCGGTCTCCCCGTAGCGGAAGTCGGAGACGTGCTCGACCGCGAAGCGCCGCTGCGTCCGCTCCGTCATGGCGCGTCCACGATCTCGTAGTGGAAGTAGGTGGCCGCGATGTCCTCGTGCAGCAGGAGGCACGAGTCGCGGACGTCCCGGAGCGCCGCCCGTGTGGCGTCGTCGTCAACGGGGTCACGGTTGGGCCAGTCGTAGTCGATGGCGGCGGCCATCCTGCCCGCGCGCCGGCCCGCCTCGATCGCCAGCGTCCGGCCGGTGGACACGGCATCGAGGGCCTCCGTGACCCGCGCCAGTGCATGGCGAACCGAGTGCGCGAGCAGGGGGTCCGCCACCAGGAAGTCGACCATGCGGCCGGGCCGATGGCTGTGGGAGTGCAGGTGACGGTAAGCGACGTGCGCCTCGCAGATCCTGAGCAGGGCGCGCCAGTCCGATTCGCTGTGCTGGGCGGCCGTGGGGTACTGGGCGAGGTGGGCGTCGATGAGACCGGCGAGGAGTTGCGTCCGCTCGACGAACCAGCCGAGCCACAGGAAGTGCCATCCGTCGTCGCGGTACATGCTGCTGACGGCGATGCCGGAGAAGGTACGGATGGCGTCCTCAGTGCGGAGGTAGAAGGCGTCAGGCTGGTCGTTCCAGATGGTCTCGATGCCGATGTCGCGGATGTCCAGGTACGCGAGGTTGAGACAGTCCCACATCCGGACACCGAGGATGTTGCGGACCTGCCGGGCATTCTCGCGCGCCGCCGCGAGGCAGTTGCGGATCGAATCGGGGTTGCCCGGCTCGAAGGTCAGGTCGTCGGCCATCGTGTAGGCATCGGCCAGCATGAAGTCCTCGCCCTCCTCGCCGGATGCCAGGAATCCGCCGAGGGGCGTCCGGTGCACGGCCCGGTAGAGGCGCCGCCAGCCTTGGTCGATCTCCTCGACCGGCCGGTCCTCCATGGTCGCGAGCTGGTCCGAAAGGAGACGGCAGCCGTGCCGCGCCCGCTCCAGGTAGCGGCCGATCCAGTAGAGGCCCTCGGCGTTGCGCGACAGCATGCCGTCAGGAGGACAGGACCCAGAGGTCCTTGCCGCCGCCACCCTGGCTCGAATTGACGACGAGCGAGCCCTCGACGAGGGCGACCCGGCAGAAGGCGCCCGGGACGAGACGTGTTTCGCTGCCGTGGAGGACGAAGGGGCGGAGGTCGACATGACGGGGCGCGGCACCGTTCGCCGCGAGGCAGGGCGAGACGGAGAGGTCGAGCACGGGTTGCGAGATGTAGTTGGCCGGGTCCTTGCGGATCTGCTCGGCGTAGGCCGCGCGTTCGGCCGGCGTCGCGTGGGGGCCGACCAGCATGCCGTAGCCGCCGGATTCGCCCACCATCTTCACGATGAGGGTCTCCAGGTTGTCCAGCGTGAACGCCAGTTCCTCCGGCTCGCGGCAGAGATGGGTCTCGACGTTGGCGAGCACCGGCTCCTCGCTCAGGTAGTAGCGGATCATGTCGGGGACATAGGCGTAGACGGCCTTGTCGTCGGCGACGCCCGTGCCCGGCGCGTTGGCGATCGTCACGTTGCCGAGCCGGTAGGCATAGAAGAGCCCGGGGGTGCCGAGCTGCGACTCGGCACGGAACGCCAGCGGATCGATGAAGTCGTCGTCGATGCGGCGATAGATCACGTCCACCCGCCGGAGCCCGGCGGTTGTCCGCATGTAGACGATCCCGTTGTGGACGAGCAGGTCGCTGCCCTGCACCAGCTCGACCCCCATTTCGCGCGCCAGGAACATGTGCTCGTAGAAGGCCGAGTTGTAGACGCCGGGGGTCAGCAGGACGATGCAGGGGTCGGAGACGCCGGGCGGCGCCAGTTCGGCCAAGGTCTGGCGGAGCAACTGGCCGTAATGCTCGATGCCGCGGACGTGGTGCCGCCTGAACAGGTTGCGGAGGCTCGTCTTCAGCGCCCGGCGGTTGGCCAGCATGTACGAGACCCCCGAGGGGACGCGCAGGTTGTCCTCCAGCACCATGAAGCCGTCGTTGGTTCGCACGATGTCCGTCCCGCAGAGCGCGACATGGACGCCGTGCGGCACGTCGAGGCCGCGCATCGCGACCCGGTATTGCGGGCAGCCGCGCACCAGATCGACCGGTATGACGCCGTCGGCGATGATCCGCCCCGGCCCGTAGACGTCGGCGAGGAAGAGGTTGAGCGCCTTCAGCCGCTGGCGGAGCCCGCGCTCCACGACGTCCCAGTCGGCCGCGTTGAGCAGCCTCGGCAGGAAGTCGATCGGGATGATCCGCTCCTGCGCACCCTCCTCCCCGTACACCGCGAAGGTGATTCCCTGGTGCAGGAAGGAGCGTTCGGCGAGCGCCTGCATGGCGGCAATCTCGTCGGGCTGCATCCGGTCGAGCGCCTCACAGAGTTCCAGGCAATGTGCGCGCGGCACGCCGGTGGCTGCGAACATCTCGTCGTAGTACGCCGGGCGGGTTTCGTAGTCGGCGAAGAGGCGCTTCGCCACGGAGGGGCCGCTGCCGTCGGCCATCGACTGTCTGCCGCCCGTTTCGCGATTCATGAGGCCACGCTCGTCGTCCGCCGGACCATCGCCCGATTGTGGTTTGGAATGGCGGGACATGGCAAGCCGCGGTCACCGGGGTCGAACCGGTGCCCTTGGCTAGGGCAAGACACACGTTCCGTCATTGCGGAGTGGAGTAATAGTGGCGGGTAGACTCAGGGATCTGCTTGACTCCCGATACGGACACAGTGTGCCACCCGTGCGGCGCAGGTCCGTCGCACTGCTCTTCTCTGACGCCGAACTGCACGTGCTCGCAACGATCGCGCGCTCACGCAAGACGGAACTGCCCACATGCTCGGACGAGGCGGTCGATCTGGTCGCACGCTCCGACGGAAGGCCTCGGCGCTCCCGCGGTCTACCCGGCGCACAGCTCATGTGGCGCGGCTCTACCCAGCTCGTGGCCATGACCTTCACCTTCGAGCTGCGCGACGAATACGAATGACCTTCGTGCCGATGGCCTCAATGCTGCAAGAGATTCCTGAGGTTCGATTAGGGGGCACGGCACGGCATCAACCCGCCGCCGACTATCGAACGAATCATCTGGTCGAAGGCGGATTTACTACCTCTCGAGCTGTGCCTCCCTTCAATATGTCAGTGAAAGAAGAGAACCTCAGATGATCGGGTATGCCTTGATCGCGCCGCTTCCGTACACGCCTCCCACGAATGGCGAAGGCGTTGCGGTGGCGAAGCGGGCAATACGGCGCCTGCCCTTCACGAGCAGCGCGGCGATGTCCGCTCCGGTCGCGTTCTTCGCTCGAATCACGATGATCTGCGCTGAATGGTTCCTGATGGCCTCGAGTTCCGCTATTCGATAACGGATGTTCTTGTCTTTCGTGATTGCCACCCAATGGTTGCGCCCGACGAGCGAGATCCAATCCTCGTCCGGCGCATCCGATGCAAGATGGTCGTCATGCACCTCGACTTTCATGCCTTCTGACCGAAGCCGGTCCGCAATGATGTGCCTTCCGAGGTTGCGATCGAGAAAGAGTGTCGGCTCAGGCAGCGGCTTGGAGTTCGCACCGAATCGCTTCTTCGATTTCTTCATTTCCACGCTCATAGTCGTACGCTAGGTCACTGATCGATTCACCTGCCTTGTAGCGCTCAGCGATGAGTTGGGTTGCGAGGCCGGTGCCGCTGATGACGGGACGGCCTGCGGAGAGCCTCGGGTCAATAACCACGATGGAGGGTGTGGCGGCGACGGAAGCCCGGGTAAACGGAAAGAGCTTGATCGGGATCCCATCGGGATCGCGATCAATGCGACGGAGCGCCGCGCTGACGATCTCTCGCATGGCCGTTTGTCCGGCTCGGCTGATATTGATCAGTTGTCCGTATTGCTCGATGAACAGGTCAAGCCCGTCCGTTTCCAATGCGCGACTGATCAGCGGATGGTTCCGGTCGATTGCATGTCTGGCGTTTGTTGCCAGGTACTCGATCGCCCGTCGAATGCTCGGCATCTTCACTTCGTGCTTGCGCCGAATCGCAGCGAGAACGTGAAGTTCTGTGAGATTGATGAAGGACAGTAACGCCGGCGTGCGCTCAGGAACCTTGATGAGTGGTGCGTAGTTGTGACGACCCACCGACCAGTAGCGGATCGTTGCCGCCGGGACGGTGAGGTAGTGAGCTGCCTCCGAGATCGTGTAGGCGGGGAGTTCCCGGGGATCGTTGGCCCGCGTCCGAAGTTTAACCGTCAGATTTCCTCCAGAATTCAAAAGACCATCTTTTGAGTCAAAAGATAGCGTACTGTATTGGCTGCCGACAGTCCATGTCAGTCAGCCCGCTCATGACTGCAGCCGGGAACGTTCGGAGCCCGGCTGTGGGCAGGCTTCCGTCCAACGCCTGATCAGTGGTGGCGCGGAACCTCTGCTTCCGCCGCGGCGTCCACCTCAAGGTCCACCGGCAATTCGACCGCCTCGTCCGCTTCGGCGTAGTCCGCAAACGTGCGGGTCAGGATCCACGCGTGCGCGTCCGTGAAGTCGGTGCGCGCACAGAGGACATGGTCACCGAACCGGGCGCTCGCCCTGAGATTCGGGACTCATATCGCGCATGCAAGACGATCATCTCGTCGCAGCCAGCAGTTCTCCCAAAAGTTCTGGCCAGCAAGATGGCCGGGTCTTCGGCGCAACAGGCAAAGAATTCCTCGCCGGAGTTTGATGGAAGCTGGGTTTCCAGCTTACTGCGGGTGAAGTTCGTAGTTCCAGTCATCGCCGGATTCGTCACGACGTATCGACTGGGCTTCCAACTCCGTGTCCGTCGCCGTTACCCGCTTCGCGTACTTGCGCATATCGAGCTCGGCGTTGATCCGAAGCCTCGCGTCGGTTCGGGGATTGCCGATGAGATCGACGACGGTCTCAAAGACTTGCAGCGGCTTGCGTCGCCAATGCTGCGTGATGTGACAGAACAGCCGGTGCTCGATCTTGTTCCACTTGCAGGTGCCGGGCGGGAAGTGGCTGACGTGCACGCGCACCCCCGTCTCGTCGGCAAAATGCTGAAGCCCCTGCTTCCATGTGCGCGAACGCAATCCGTTGCCGCCCCCCGCTGCGGCAGTGATGAACAATTCGCGTGCGCCCGGGTAACGGCTCGTACTCAACTCCCCCCAACACCGCCGAAGCGACGCCAACGCGAATGCAGGGGTGTCGTGGTCAAGTCCGACACTGACCCACGCTTCGTAGCGGCTCATGTCATAGATGCCGTAGGGAATCGCCCTGCCCGCCGCATCCTGGGGAACGTCGCGGACCAGCGACTTTTCGGGCCGCCCTTTGGGCTGCCACTCCCAGCCTGTGAGCTTGAAGTCGCCGATCAACTCCGTTTTCTTGGTGTCGACGGAGATCACCGGCTGTGAACGCCGGAGAAAGTCATCTGCCTTCGAATTGATGTGTTCGAACTGTTCGTTGCTGTTCGGATGCGGGGTCAACTCGTGACTCTTGCGCACCGATTGCGACCGATAGCCCAGCTCGTGCAGCGATCGGCCCACGGTCATCGGGCTCACCTTCCAGCCGGCGTCCGTCAGTGCCGCGGCGAGCCCCCGCCGACTCTTGCATGTCCAGCGCAACGGCGATTGCAGGTCGCCGCGCGTCAGCGGGTCAACCAGCTGCTCCAGTGCCCGCCTGAAGCCAGGTTGGGACCGTTCGATCCTCGGGCGCCCCGCACCCGGGCGGCGGATGCGACCGAACTCCGCGCCGCCCGACTCCAGCTCGCGGCGCCCCTTGCGAATGGTCGGGCGCGACAGTCCTGTCGCATCCGAGACCAGCGCATCACCTCCATGCCCGATAGCGCGCGATTCTGCAGCCGCCCACATCCGACGTCCGCGCTCATCAAGATACGCCTCGACCGCTGCGTACTTCTGGGCGATCGTCGCCTTGAGCTCATGATTGTGTGGCATCAGCAGGGTGAGAATACCATCGGTGATGGATGGCGCAGTGATTTGGAACAGCGTCCGCAGGCCCGCGCGCCGCGCTCGGGCGTTCCGTGCAGCCCCTTCCGGCCTGGATCATCCCCGGCCCACTCGATCGACATGCCAGCGGTGACTCCGGGGTTGAAGTGCGGCGGCCGGCAGCGTGCTTCCGAGCTAGGGCGTACAGGCGTCCAGGGCTGATGCTTGAGAACAGTGACGTCCATTTCGGGGCCTTTCATGTCGGTTTGCCCCGCCCGGCCCTCCTGTAGCATTTTGATATGTTATGTTATAACATAACATTCTGGCCCCGCAAGGTGAGATGGGCGATGACTCCACCGTCGACCCGACCCCGGCCCTGCACCGATCCGCACGGCGGCGGGCGGTACGCGCCGTATGAGCGGATCGCGCTGGCTACAGCAATTTGTCGGGAACGCGGTGTACAGATGACCGAGCTGCGCAGAGGTATCCTGGAGTTGCTGTGGGCCAGACGTGAACCGGCCAGTGCCTACCAGTTGATGGAGGCGCTGAAGCGCCGGGATTCGCGCCCTGTTGGACCGCCGACGGTGTACAGGGCGCTCGCCTTCCTGATGGCGCAGGGTCTCGTCTCCAAAATCGAAACCCTGAACGCCTACCTCCCGTGCGCCCATCCCGAGCGCAACCACGATTGCATGTTCTTCATCTGCCAAGGCTGCCGGGCGTCAGTCGAGTTCGTGGACCCGCGGATTGCAACACTGCTGGCCGAGCATGCTGCCGTCTTGGGATTTGTCGTGACAAGCCGCACGGTCGAGGTCGAGGGCAGGTGCGCGCGGTGCGCGGAAGCCGGCGCGGCGTAGCCGGATACCGGGGCTTGCACCCATGTAGAGCACGTCTTCCCAACGGACCGTCGCCGCGACATCAATCAGGGAGTTCCGGATGCCCCGCCACCTGAGCCTGCCGGGCAACGCAATGGCCCGGGCAATCCTGCCGGGTGCGGCCGTCGGTGATCTCGTCGCGGGTCTCGCCGCCGCGCCGTCGCCGGTTCTCGGACCGCCTGCTGGCGGTCTCGCCACGCGGGCCTTCCCGCGCCGTTATCCCGAAGCCTGAAAGGACATCTCCGTGCTCACCCGCCGATCGCTGCTGACATTTGCCGCCGCCGTCTTTGCCCTGTCGCTTGCCGCGCCGCCCTTTGCACAGTCAGACCGACCGATCCCGGTCGTCGCTACCTTCTCGATCCTTGGGGACATGGTGAAGCGGATCGGCGGCGAGCACGTCGCCGTCACGACGCTCGTCGGCCCCAACGGAGATACACACATGTACCGGCCGACCCCGGTCGATGCGCGGGCCGTCCGCGAAGCACAAATCCTCGTAGTCAACGGGTTGCAGTTCGAAGGCTGGCTGAACCGCCTGATCGACGCCTCGGAATTCCGCGGTGTCCGGGTGGTGGCCGCCGACGGGATCGAGCCGATCGCGTACGAGCCCGACGGCGACACGCGCGATCGCGACCGCGAGGCCAACCATGACGAACACGCCGGGGAGGCTGACCACGACGAACACGCCGGGGACGTCCAACACGACGGTCATGACCATGGCGCCTTCGATCCGCATGCGTGGCAGAGCCTTCGCAATGCAGTGGTCTACGTCGACAACATCACCGCGGCGCTGGCCCGGGCTGATCCGGGGAATGCCAGCGTGTTCTACCGGAACCGCGAGGCCTATGTGAATGAACTCGAAGCCTTTGACTCGGAGATCAGCAAGATTGTTTCCGGGCTTCCCGCCGGCAGCCGGACCGTCGTCACCTCCCACGACGCGTTCCAGTATTTCGGTCGCGACTACGGGCTGACGTTCATCGCGCCGCAGGGGCTTAGCACCGAATCGAAGGCGTCCGCGCAAGATGTCGTCCGCCTGATCCGGCAGATTCGGGAACAGGGCATTCGGGCCGTCTTCATCGAGAACGTCGGTGATCGGCGCCTCCTGAGGCGCATTGCCGACGAGACGGGAGCCGTCATTGGCGGCACGCTCTATCCCGAGGCTCTGTCCGGCCCGGACGGCCCGGCGCCGACGTACCTCGACATGATGCGGCACAACGCGATGACGCTCGCACGGGCGCTGACGTCGTAAGGCTCGGCGCATCCAGCGAAAGCTGGGACGCCGAAGTTGCCGGAGCGAGAGCAACAGGTTGGCACACCGGGCATGGGGTCGTATCCCGGACCGCGCTTTCTGCCGGCATCCACGCACGGAGCAATGGCCGTTGGGCGCTGCTGAACAGGCGCAATGATGGCAGGAGAGGAAGCAATGAATCAGATCCCCGTTACCGTTCTGACCGGTTATCTCGGCGCTGGCAAGACCACGCTCCTGAACCGCATCCTGACCGAGGAGCACGGCAAGAAATACGCCGTGGTCGTCAACGAGTTCGGCGAAATTGGCATCGACAACGACCTTGTGGTCAACGCCGACGAGGAAGTGTTCGAGATGAACAACGGCTGCATCTGTTGCACCGTACGCGGGGATCTGATCCGCATCCTTGGCGGGCTGGTGAAACGGCCGGGCAGCTTCGATGGAATCCTCATCGAGACCACCGGCCTTGCCGATCCCGCGCCGGTTGCCCAGACCTTCTTTGTCGACGGCGATGTTCGGCGGCGGACCTGCCTCGATTCGATCGTAACGGTGGTCGACGCCCGCCATGTCGTCCAACGGCTGGAAGACAGCCATGAGGCGCTCGAACAGATTGCCTTCGCCGACGTCATCCTGCTCAACAAGACGGATCTCGTGCCGGCCGACGAACTGGCGCTGGTGGAGACTCGCATTCGTTCGATCAATGCCACGGCGGTGATCCACCGCACGCAGCGATGCGAGGTGGGGCTTGACTCGGTGCTGGGGCGCCGGGCCTTCGATCTCGATCGCATCCTGGCGATCGAGCCCGACTTTCTTTCGGAAGACGACCATGAACACGACGATGCTGTGAAGAGCGTCTGCCTGCGCACTGACCGGCCCTTGGACGGAACCCGCGTCTCGGGGTGGTTGCAGCGCCTACTTGTCGAGTGTGGCCAAGACCTGTTGCGAACCAAGGGGATCCTGTCGATCGCCGGTCAGGACAGGCAGTACGTCGTCCAGGCGGTCCACATGCTGATGGAAGGCAATTTCACGAAGCCGTGGAACGCAAGCGAGACCCAAGAGAGTCGCTTGGTGTTCATTGGACGAAACCTGGATGAATCGGCACTGCGTCGGCAGTTCGACGCCTGCATCGCATGAGTTGGTCCGCCGAACAGGGCAAGACGTCGCTGCTTGATCGCATCGGCACCGGTCGGGAACTCGACGCCTATGTGGTGGGCGCGGTGTTCCTAAGGGAGGGGCTGCTTGCGGCCGCGCTCGGCGACGGTCGGGTCGCGCTCATCAACGGCGAGAGCGAGACTCCTCCGTCCTTCGTTTCGGTGCATGACGGGGCTTGTCTTTCGCTGGCCGTCGAC